>VGFB01000061.1 GCA_016869015.1 Armatimonadota bacterium | reverse complement strand
AGCTCGCCGATCTCCTCCGCGTTCCGGAGCCCGTGCAGGGGCCAGCAGCACTGGGTGAGGTGCTGCGACCCCTTGGGCATCCGGCCGAACACCGTGCCGTCCTGCGCGCGAACCACCCAACCCCCCGCGCCGTCGGACTCGGGCGCGAAGTAGCACGGAGCCTTGGCTGCCGAGCCGTCCGGCAATGTCCAGTCGCGCCAGTCCTCGGGGCGGGTCAGGAACGCCCGGCCAAGGTCGACGACATCCACGCCGAAAGCGTCGAGCACCGCCTCCGAGGGTTGCGCGAGCTGCTGGATGACGTCATAGACCAGCGTGTCCTCCGCGAGGCCCAGATGAGCCTTCAGCTTCCGGTACGCCAGGGCCATGATGCCGGTCGACCGCATCCCGCCGAAATCGATGGGCGGTCGATCGGTCGCCTCATGCCGGAGAGCGGAGATGACGCGTTCGCGCGATCTCATTCCCGTCACACTCCTCCCGATAGGGCGGGGTTCACGGGGGCCGATTGCCACCGCCTCCGTCGTCACTTCCCCGTCTTCCGCCAGGGGTCCTGGCCGATGAGGACATGGCCCGCGCCCAAGAGCTGGTGGGGCTGGCCCGTGAACTTCAGCTCGATGACGGTGGACAGCGGGTCGGGCGCTTGCTCGGGCAGGCCGGAGAGCACGAGCCGGTCGCGGACCTGCGTGACCTTGACCTGCTTGCCGCCCAGGATGCGCGCCTCGGTGACCTTGCAGACCAGGCCGCCGATCGCGAGTGCCTTCCCCGGCCAGCGGTTGCAGTGGTAGTAGAGCCTGTCGCCCTTCCGGGTGAAGGCGCCGGTGATGCTCCACTCCTGCTGCACGGGGTCGGTGGCGGAGTAAATGCTCTCGCCCCAGCGGTCCAACCACTGGCCCACCTGCTTGAGGATCTTCGGCATCGGCTGGATGACGCCGCCGAGGGGGTCGGGGCCGATGTTCAGCAGCAGGTTGCCGTTGCCCGCCGCGACCTGGCGCAACATGCTGACCACATTCCAGGCGCTCTTGTAGTTCGTGTCGATGGGCGTGTAGCCCCAGGCGTCGTTGAAGGTCATGCACGATTCCCAGGCACGGTTCTCGGGGGTGATGTGGCCCTCGGGGGTACCGAAGTCCCCGGGCAGTTGGTTGCGGTTGTTGATGATGATGTCCGGCTGCAGCTCGAGCACCATCTGGTTCATCCGCTCCGATTCCCAGCCCTCGGCGTCCAGCGGCCAGGACACGTCGTACCACATGATGTCGATCTTCCCGTAGTTCGTGAGCAGCTCGCGGATCTGGCCGTGGATGAAGTCGACGAACCGGCGGCGGCTCTTCTCGTTGGTCTTGCACTTCGCGCCGTCGGGGTGATGCCAGTCCATCAGCGAGTAGTAGAACCCGACCCGCAGGCCCTGCTCGCGGGCGGCCTCGACGTACTCCGCGACAAGGTCGCGCTTCGGGCCGCGCTTCACGGCGTTGTAGTCGGTCAGCTCGCTGCCGAACAGGCAGAAGCCCTCGTGATGCTTGGTGGTCATCACCATGTAGCGCTGTCCGGCGGCCTTGGCGAGCTTGGCCCAGGTGCGCGCAGGCGACGCCCCGGGCTTGAACCGATCGGCGAGCTTCTCGTACTCCTCGAGGGGGATCCGCTCGCGGTTCATGACCCACTCGTGCCGCCCCAACAGCGAGTACAGACCCCAGTGAATGAACATCCCAAAGCGCGCGTCCCGGAACCACTGCAGACGACGAACCTGATCCATCTCCTCGGCGGTGAGCTTCGGCTTGGCGGACATGGTAGACCCCCTGGTCGTGACATGCAGGTGCGCAGGACCTGACACTGAGGGGTTCGCTGTAGAGGCGGTCATGACCTTACTACGAACCGGTCCGGCCGACGGCCGTTGGGGCGCGAGCGTGGGCGGACCAGGAGCGGTCCCTGACTGGGAAACCCGCTGGGCCCATCCTCGCCGACACCGGGCAGTTCGCCAAGAACCGCTGCCGAGAGGCGCGGCGCGCCATGCATGAGCCGCCTCCACAACCGCCCACCCGGGGGGCTGCGGGGTCGGGGTTCCGCGTGCTGCGCCTCGGGAGGTCGCTTCCGACAGACCCCCTCAAGGCAGCGCTGTGTGACCCTTGCCGGCGGCGGGGCTGCCGTCCCGAAGCGACAGGTCGCCGTTCTCCGGGTCCGCGAGTTGAGGATCGCGCCCGACCATCCCGTCCTGCTCGGGGACGGGGAGCGTGGGGCCGAGTGCGGGGCGGTCTGTGCAGTACCAGGCGTTGCCCACGAAGCGGAACGTGTCCGGCGCGGTATGCGGGCCGATGTTGCAGCCGCCCTCCGACCACTGGTCCGAGCGGAAGAGGATGAGGTTGTGGGCGAACGAGACGTTGCGGCAGGGGACGAAGCCCGGCTCGGTTGTCTCCTGCAGGATCCGCAGGCACCACTTCAGGGGCAGATGGACCGTGTTCCACCGGAACTCGGCGCCGTCCACACCCACGAACGCCACGGCGGCCAGGGAGCCGATGAACACGTTGCCCTCGACCGTGATCGCCCGTGCCTCGTAGCCCTGCAGGGCGGGTCGGAAGAACTCCAGGCCCGTGCTGCCCCCGACGTTGACGGCCCGCCCCCCGGCGTTCTCGAAGCGATTGCGCCGGATCACGATGTCCGACGTGCCGCCCTTGGTCTGCGGCCCCGTGCCGCTCACTCCATCGCGGCCGCGGAAGGTGCAGCCCTCGATGGTGCCGCGATGGCAGCCGACCATGTCGATCGCCGAGCCGCCGTCGCCCCACCGCTCGATCACGCAGTCCTCCACGCGGAAGTCGTCGACCCCGGAGAGCTTGATCCCGTCGCAGTTCCCGCGCGGCCCTACGTCCGTGATCGTCAGGCGTCGGAGCGTAAGGTGGTGGGCGGGCGAGCCGAAAGTCCCACCGTCGTCGATGTTGAGCCCGTTGCCGGTCGCTCCCTCGAAGGTGAGATCCTCGAGCACGAGGTGAGACACGTCCGCGAAGTGGAAGGCGCTGCCGCCCCCCATGAACTTCGGGGGACTGGAGGGATCGACAGCGGTGATGGTGATCGGCGCGCCGTCCGCGCCGTGCAGGTCGGTGAAGTAGAGGCCTCCCTCGTACTCGCCCGGCGCCACCAGGAGACGCGCACCCGGCTGCGCTTGGGCGAGGGCCTGCCGGAGTCCGGCGGCATCGCGCACGGTGACCTCTTGCGACCGCGCCACGCAGCCACCCGCAGACAGCCCGGCCAACACCAGAAGCCAGTCGGTCGCCCCAGTTCGCATCGCTCTCTCCTACCTGTCACGTGATCGGGCAGCCGAATGACGATCCCGCTACGCGCGAACGGCAACGGCTCGCCGGTTCTCGGATCGTCGCGCCTGGCCCCTTCGACGAGGAGGGCGTTGTCCCCTGTGCGTGGCGGGCGGCGCAGGAAATGCCCGGGGCCCGGCGAAGAGGCTGTGCGCTGTGGCGACCTCATCCGGAGGAGGCACGCGCGTTCATGACCGGGACTCGGTTCTACTGCGCGCATCCGGAGTGCCGGGGGCACGCTGAGGGGCCGTTCTTCGGCACGGTCCCGTGCCCCCGCGGTGGGCACAACCTGGTCTGCGGGCCGCAGGTGACCGTGGACGCCATTGTCGAGCACCGAGGCCGAATCGTGCTGGTGAGGCGGCGGGAGGGGGACGTGCAGGGCGGTGTTTGGGCGCTGCCGGGGGGCTTCGTCGACTTCCGCGAGCGGCTCGTGGACGCCGTCGTGCGGGAGGTCGCGGAGGAGACGGGCCTGGAGGCCGCGCAGCTTCGGCAGTTCGGCGTCTACGACGATCCGCACCGGGACATGACCGACTGCCGGAACAACGTTGCCATCGTCTACACGGCGCTGGGAGTTGGGTCCCTGAGGCTGACGCCCGATGGGCAGGGGCGCTACGAACTGGCGGCAGTGCGGGGCTTCACGCGGGAGGAGATCCGGGATCGCGAGTTCCGGCCGTGCCCGCGTGATGCCGGCCTGGGAGCGGCGCCGGCGGCTGTGGCGCCGGGCCTCGGGCTGAGGCTGGGTGACCTCGAGGCCGGGCCGTTCGAGATCGGCTTCGACCACGGCCAGGTGCTGGACGGTTACTTCCGGCGGGTTTCAGGAGGCAGCGAGCCGTGATCGCCATGTTGCCGTTGAGCGTGACGACCTGTGCTCTCGCGCAAGCGGCGGCGCCGGACTACCTGCAGCGACACAAGCTGCCGGAGCCCGTCCTGCGGCCGACGCATCATGCGGGGGACTTCGACAGCGAGATGGTGGACTGCCCGCAGGTGCTGCGTCACCAGGGCCGGTGGCTCATGCAGTACACGGGCTTCGATGGCGAGAAGTACCGGATCGGCCTCGCGGAGAGCGAGGACCTCATCCACTGGACGCGAGCGGGGATGATTCTGGACGCCGGCGGTCAGGGGGAGTGGGACTATGGGTCGGCCGGGGGCGGGTGGCTGATTGAGCACGCGGGCTGGTGGTACCTCTTCTACTGTGGCTTCCCGCAGCCGGGGTACGAGGTGGGTCCGGGTGGAACGGGCCTGGCGAAGGGGAAGGACTTGAGGCAGCTGGAGAAGCTGCCCGAGGCGCCGGTGTTGAGGACAGGGGTGGAGGGCTGGGACTCAGGGGGCATCTACAAGGCCGCGGTCTATCGCCTCGACGGTCGGTTCGTCATGTTCTACAACGCCAAGGACCGGGCGGACGGCTGGATCGAGCAGACCGGGCTGGCGACCTCGCACGATCTGGTTCACTGGGAGAAGCATCCGGACAACCCCATCCTCCGCGTCGGCCCCGAGGGCGCCTGGGACAGCCGGTTTGCGTCCGATCCGGTGCTGAACCTGATCGACGGCGTGTGGCACCTCTTCTACTACGGCTTCGACGGACAGCACGCCGGGGACGGCGTAGCAATCAGTGAGGATGGGGGCTTCACCCGGTGGCGGAAGTGCGAGCACAACCCGATCGTGGCGCACGGCGAGGCCGGCTCGTACGACTCGTTGCACGCCCACAAGCCGTTCGTGCTGGAGCACGAGGGCGTCTTCTACCACTACTACTGCGCGGTGGGCGAGAGGGACCGGGCGATCGCGCTGGCGACGTCGCGGCCGGTGCGACCGTAAGCTCGGGCCGATCCCGGCGGAAGGCGGACCCATGAGCAGCCGTGTGTGCCCGCACTGCGGCGCGACGAACCCCGATTCGGCCATTATTACGCTCTGCCGGCGCTGCGGCGGCTCCCTCGAGTCGACAGCCTTGCCCCCTGCCGTGCCGCGCGGGGTGTGGCTCTCGGGGTCCGCGCCGACCCCGCCTTCGCCGCCACCGCCACCCCTACCGGTTCCGCGCCCGCCCTGGGAGAGAGCGGCGCTGCCCGACGACCTGGGGACGGCGGAGGCGAGCGAGCCTGCGGTTGACATGCCGCCGCCGCCCGGGCTCGGCCTCGCATCCCCCTACGCGGACTGGCCTCTGCGGCTGCCGATCTGGTTGCACCTGACGCTGGACATCATCGTGACGATGGCGAGCTTCCTCGGTTTCCCGATGCTCGTGGCGACCCGGGGGGAGGCCTTCGTGCCCCAGTGGTGCCCCGCACCGGTCGCTTTCCTGGGCAGCGCAGTCGTGGCGCTTCTCACCATGAGGCTCCTCTTCGGCCACGTGGTCCTGGGCCGCTGTCCGCGGTGTGGTGGCGGGGCGAAGATGCGGACGGGGCGGCCGATCACCTACCACTGCCAGGCGTGCGGGCACGTGCACCGGTCGAAGGTGTCGGGCGGGTAGGGCCCGGTCAGAGCGCGCGTGAGTAGGCCTCCGCCAACAGGGGACGGTCCGTGCGCCCCGGCCCGGTTGTGGGCCGAGGCTTGGACAGTCCCCACGGCCCACCTCGGGTCTAGGGACAGGACCATGGACCGGTTCGAGTGGATCGCGTTGGCGTGGCACGGGCAGGTGGGAGCGGGGGCGTTTCACCGGTTGGTGGAACGGTTCGGGTCGCCGCGGGCGGTCTGCGAGGCGAGCGACGAGGAACTGCTGGGCTGCCGCGTGCGGCTGAGGCCGGAGGATGTCGAGCGGATTCAGGCGGCGCTGGAGCTGACCCCCGACATCGCCGAGGAGGTCGAGCGGCTCGAGGAAGAGGGGGTCAAGGTCCTGTGCCCCGAGGATGAGGGCTACCCCGCGCCCCTGCGGGCGCTGCGGAGCGCGCCGCCGGTGCTCTGTGTTGCGGGGGACTGGCGCTCCGACGTCGATCAGCCGGCGGTCGCGGTCGTGGGCACGCGCTCGCCGACGACGGCCGGCGCGGAGCGCGCGCGGGAGCTGGCCCGGCGCTTCGCCAAGGCGGGCATGACGGTGGTCAGCGGCCTTGCGCGGGGCATCGACACGGCAGCCCACGAGGGCGCGCTGCTCGGCAGCGGGCGGACCGTCGCGGTGCTGGGGTCGGGCATCCGGATCATCCACCCGAACGAGAACCGGGAGCTGGCGGCGGCGATCGTGGGACAGGGGGCGCTGATCAGCGAGCTGTCGCCGAGGGCCCGGCCCAGCGTGCGGAGCCTGGTGGCGCGGAACCGCCTGCAGAGCGCGCTGTCCAGCGCCGTGATCGTCGTCGAGTCGGGCGACCCGGGCGGCACCCTGCAGACCGCCGAGGACGCGCGCCGGCAAGGGAGGCTCGTGTACGCCGTGGACTGGGGCGACAACCGGCCCGAAGCGGCAGGCAACCGGAAGCTGCTGGCCGAGGGCGCGGCGCCCCTCCCCGATTTCCCCATACTCGTCGAGCAGGTCCGTCGCTATCGACCGGGCGCCTCCGGGCGGAAGCCTCAGGCCCCCGACAAGCCGCAGCAGTTGGCGCTGTTCTGATGGTGTGTCAGCCGTGATTCCGACAGTTGTCGTCTGTCGTCGTGGGTCGGCTCACCAGAGCCGACGTCGTTCGGCATCGACCCAGAGGTTCTGTCGGCTCTGGTGAGCCGACCCACGACGACCCAAGGCTTCACGAGTGACACGGCATCAGACTACCGGAACACTCGCTTCAACTCCGCGACGAAGGCCGGCACGCCCTCGCGGGGGTCTTCGGGCTCCTCGAACTCGATGCTGATGTAGCCCTGGTAGCCGACCTGCTCCATCACCCGCCGGGCCAGGACGTAGTCTACCAGCTTCGCGTTGCCCTCGGCGTCGCGGTGGGTCACCTTCGCGTGGGTCGTGACGGCATAGGGGGCCACGGGCGCGAACTCGCTGCGCGGATCGCGGAAGTTGCCGAAGTCCAGGTTCACGCCAAACCACGGGTGATCGACGGCCTGCACCAGTCGCACTACCTGCGCCGCGGTCGCGGTGACGCCGCCGTGGTTCTCCATCGCCACCAGCACGCCGCGCTCGCCGCCGTACTCCGCGCACTCGCGCATGGCGGCAACGGCCCAGTCCGCCGCTTGTTCCTCCGTGTAGCCCTCCGGGATGGGCCCCGCGAACACCCGGATGCACGGCGCGCCCAACACGACGGAGTGGTCGATCCACGCCTTCGTCATGTCGATCTGCGCGCGGCGCTCGGCCTCGATGGCCTGGCAGAAGTTGCTGCCGACCGCCGTGCCCGCCACGTGCAACCCGTAGCTCGCGCAGCAGCGCTTCACGTCGTTGAGATACGCCCGGTCGGTGTTCGGGAAGTAGTACGAGGTCAGCTCGACCCCGTCGAGGCCCAGCTCATGACACGTGCGGATGAAGTCCTCGAGCGTCCACGGCCCATCCTTCAGCAGGTCCCGGTACGAGTACGCGCAACAACCAAGGCGCATGGCTGAACCCCCCGCATTGAGTATTGAGCATTGAGCACTGAGCATACAGCCACGGCGGACGACGGCACGGTGGAGGTCAGATGGCTTGCCAGGCGAGGTCGAAGCCATCCCTCTTCTGGTAGAGGCCGAAGACGCCGCCGGTGTGGACGAAGACGACCTCGCGCGCGTCTTGGAGGCAACCGGAGCGCATCTCAGCCAGCGTACCGGCCAGAGCCTTGCCGGTGTACACCGGATCGAGGATCAGGCCGGTACGCTGGGCCACGTCATGAATGAAGGCATACACGGACGGGTCCGCCTTGCCGTAGCCCTCGCCGCGGTACTGGTCCAAGATGCGGATGTTGCCCTCCGCGACGCACGGGACGAGGCCAAGGTAGGCGGCGGTCTCGTCGATGAGCCGCCGCGTCTTCGCCGTCGCGCGACTCGTCTCGCCCGAGATGCTGAAGCCGATCACGGGCGGCGGCTCTGGTGAGCCGCTCCACACAGCCGCCCCGAGAACCATCCCCGCGTAGGTGCTGCAGCTCCCCACGGTGACGGTCAGCGCGTCGGGCCGCAAGCCGCTCTCCTCGCACTGCCCCAGGAGCTCCTCCACCGCCTTCGCGTAGGCAACCACCCCGAGCTCGGCGGTGCCGGCCGGCGGGACGATGTAGGGCTTCCGCCCCTCGGCGCGGAGCTTCTCGGCCATGTCCTGCAGCTCGTCCATCGCGCTGTAGGTCGAGTCCTCCGGAACCGTCCGCACGCTCGCCCCGACGAGAGCCATGAGCAGGAAGTTGCCGTCCAACTCCGGGCGCTCAGGGCCCTCAAGCAGCAGCGCAACCTCCATCCCCAGCTGCCGCGCGACGATGGCGGTCGTCCGACAGTGGTTCGACAGCGCGCTGCCGGCCGTCAGCAGCACATCCGCGCCCTGCGCCATCGCCTCGGCGGCGTAGAACTCGAGCTTCCGCAGCTTGTTGCCGCTGGTGGTGCAGCCCGTCTCATCATCGCGCTTCACCCACAGCCGCTGCCCCGGCCCCAGGAGATCGGCGACGTTCGGCGCCTCGTGCAGCGGCGTGGGCAGGTGAGCTAGGGAGAGACTGGGGGGATAGCTGAGCACGAGAGAGGCCTCCAGGCATGGCGGCGAGCCGGGCATTCGACGGGGCACTCAGGGGGACCTGCGCGGTCAGCGGCGGGGAAGGAGGATTCCCTCGCCGCCCTCGCCAACCTGCGCGCCGCACGGACTGTTGCCCACTTGGAGGCCCGGATGAGCGCACCCCTGAAGATCGGACTGATCCCCGCGAACCGTAACTTCTTCTCCGATGAGCTGGCTGCCAAGATGCGCGCGGAGACCATTCACGCGCTGCAGGCAGCGGGTATCGAGGTCGTCGTCCCCAGCGAACTGCAGACGAAGCTCGGCTGCGTGGAGACGCGGGAGGAGGCGGAGGTCTGCGGGCGGCTGTTCCGCGAGCGGGATGTCGCGGGGATCGTCGTCGGCGCGATGAACTTCGGCGACGAGCAGGGGGTCGCGATCGCGGTGCGCACGGCCCGGCTGGACGTGCCCATCCTGCTCTTCGGTGGGCAGGAGCAGGAGGTCCTCACCCACGGGACGCCGCGTCGGGATTCGTTCTGCGGGCTGATCTCCATCGCCGAGGCGCTCCGGCAGATCGACGTGAGGTACACCGTCGCACAGCGGCCGATCTGCTTCCCGACGGATGCCAGCTTCGCGGAGGAAGCGACGCGCTTCGCGGCGGTCTGCCGAGTGGTGCAGGGCATTCGCGAGGCGCGGTACGGACTGGTCGGGACGCGCCCCGAGGCCTTCTGGACCTGCCGCACCGACGAGGTCGCGTTGCAGCAGTTCGGGCCGACGACGGTGGTGACCGACCTGTCCGAGGCCCTCGCCGTGATGCGCAAGATGAGCCCCGACGACGCCGACGTTCAGGCCGCCCTCGCCGATCTGAAGGCGACCGCCGATGTGAGCGCCATCGGTGATGAGGACGCCCTGGCGCGGCTGTGCATCCTCGAGGTCTTCCTGCGGCGCTTCGCGGAGGAGAACGCGCTGGACGCCCTCGCGGTGCAGTGCTGGAGCGCCCTGCAGCAGGAATGGGGGACGTGCGCCTGCACGCCGATGTCGCGGCTCTCCAACAGCGGCCTGCCCGCGGCGTGCGAGGCCGACGTGCTGGGCGCGGCGTCAATGCACGCGCTGCAGATCGTGTCGGGCACCCCGGCCGGCCTCGCCGACTGGAACAACCTCCACAACGAGGACGACGACCTCGTGAACGTCTGGCACTGCAGCGCCTTCGCGGGCTGCTTCGCGGGCGAGACGCCGCGCGTTTGCCGCAACGAGATCCTCGGCCAGAACTTCGGCTACGAGCGCGTCGCCGGGACGCTCGAGTTCCGCATGGAGCCTCAGCCCCTCACCCTCTTCCGCCTCAGCCACGACCCGAAGACCGGCTTCTGCGTCTGCCTCGCCCACGGGCAAGTCGAGGATGACCCCGCCCGGACCTTCGGGGCCTACGGCTGGACGCGCGTCAAGGGGCTCCTGCCCTTCTACCGCAACGTCATCCTCCGCCACTTCCCCCACCATGTCGCCTTCACCGCCGGCCACATCGGCGGCGCCCTGGAGGAAGCGTTCGGGAACTACCTGGGGGTGGAGGTCTACAAGCCGGAGGGCTAGTGCGCCGTCACTCGTGATTGTCTGGATTGGTGGACGGCCCGTTCCGCACGCCCATCCGTCGCCGTCGCCGTCGTAGGACGGAGCGCTGCTCCGTCACCGTCGTTGTCGAAGTGGGCCCTTCCAGCGACGACGACACATCCTCACAATCACGAGTGACGGCGCACTAGCCATAACCCACATCTGGAGGGCCATGTGCCGTTGGGCCAAGCCGTCAGCCCCGTAGGGGCGACCGATGGCTAGCCGTGGGCGCCAGCCCACGGAACAGGGCCTTACCTTCCTCTCCGGCCCCGAAGGGG
>VGFB01000060.1 GCA_016869015.1 Armatimonadota bacterium | reverse complement strand
CAGCCGTCTGCTGCGGATGCACGCCAATCGGCGGGAAGACATCGAACAGGCCGTCCCCGGGGACATCGTGGCGATTGTGGGGCTGAACAACTCCACCACCGGCGACACCGTCTGCGACCAGAAGGCCCCGGTGGTCCTGGAGAGCATGGCGTTCCCCGAGCCGGTCATCTCGATGGCCATCGAGCCCCGCACCAAGGCCGACGAAGAGCAGTTGGGCAAGGCCCTGCAGCGGCTCGTCGATGAGGACCCGACCTTCGCGGCGCGCACCGATACCGAGACCGGTCAGCAGATCATCTCCGGAATGGGCGAGCTGCATCTGGAGATCATCAAGGACCGGCTGCTCCGAGAGTTCCGAGTCGACGCCCGGGTGGGCGCGCCCCAGGTGGCCTACAAAGAGACCATCACCAAGGTCGCCCAGGCCCGCGGCGAGTGCATCCGGCAGACGGGCGGCCACGGTCAGTACGCGGTCGTGGTGCTCCGGTTGGAGCCGGCGGGCGACAACGGCGGGTTCGAGTTCGTCGACGGGACGCGGGGGGGCGGCGTGCCGCTCGAGTTCAAGCCGGCCGTCCAGGCCGGGGTCCGCGAGGCGATGACCAGCGGCGTGCTGGCCGGGTACCCGGTGGACAACGTGCGGGCCGTGCTGGTGGACGGCAAGGCCCACGACGTCGACTCCTCCGAGATCGCCTTCAAGGCGGCCGCGGCCGACGCGTTCCGGAAGGCGGCCGAGCAGGCGCACCCCACGCTGCTGGAACCGGTCATGGAAGTCGAAGTCGTGACGCCGGACGGATCGATGGGCGACGTGACCAACGATCTGGCCGCCCGCCGCGCCCGAGTCGTCAGCATGGCGGCGGGCATGGGCGGCACGCAGCTCATTCGAGCGCTCGCGCCGCTCAGCACCCTCTTCCAGTACTCGACGGCGCTGCGCGACCAGACGCAGGGCCGAGGCACCTACACAATGCAGCCGCACTCTTACGAGCCGGTCCCGCCCGAACTCCAGAAGGAGATGACGGGACGGTGAACGGCGGGTGCGCGGTGCTGACTCCTCAGCGGCCCGCGCTTCGCACTCGACACTTTGCACTTTGCGCATTCGGGAGGTCAGGGAGCGATGGGCAAGGAGAAGTTCGTACGGGACAAGCCGCATGTGAACGTGGGGACGATCGGCCACGTGGATCATGGGAAGACGACGTTGACCAGCGCGATCACGCGGACGCTGGCGGCGAACCCGGAGTTCGGGAGCGCGAAGGCGTTGGCGTTCGAGGAGATCGACAACGCTCCGGAGGAGCGGGAGCGCGGGATCACGATCGCGACGTTCCACGCGGAGTACTCGACGGCGAAGCGGCATTACGCGCACGTGGACTGTCCGGGTCATGCGGACTACATCAAGAACATGATCACCGGCGCGGCGCAGATGGACGGGGCGATTCTGGTGGTGGCGGCCGATGACGGTCCGATGCTGCAGACGCGGGAGCACATCCTGCTGGCGCGTCAGGTGGGGGTTCCGGCGATCGTGGTGTTCATGAACAAGGTGGACCTGGTGGACGATCCGGAGCTGCTGGACCTGGTGGAGTTGGAGGTGCGGGACCTGCTGAGCCAGTACGAGTTCCCGGGGGATGACATTCCGATCATCCGGGGCTCGGCGGTGAAGGCGATGGGCACGGAGGATCCGGGCCCGGGGAATCCGGACAGCGCGTGCGTTTTCGAGTTGATGGAGGCGGTGGACAGCTACATTCCGGAGCCGGTGCGGGATGTGGACCATCCGTTCCTGATGCCGGTGGAGGACGTGTTCACGATCTCGGGTCGGGGGACGGTGGCGACGGGCCGGGCGGAGCGGGGGAAGGTCCACACGGGGGACGAGGTGGAGATCATCGGGTTGCGGGACACGAAGAAGAGCGTGGTGACGGGGGTGGAGATGTTCCGGAAGATTCTGGATGAGGGCCAGGCGGGGGATAACATCGGGCTGCTGCTGCGGGGGGTGAACCGGGACGAGGTGGAGCGGGGCCAGGTGGTTGCGGCGCCGGGGTCGATCACGCCGCACACGAAGTTCACGGGTCAGGTGTACGTGCTGAGCCAGGAGGAGGGCGGCCGTCACAAGCCGTTCTTCCCGGGGTATCGTCCGCAGTTCTATTTCCGGACGACGGACGTGACGGGTTCGGTGACGCTGCCGGAGGGGTCGGAGATGGCGATGCCGGGGGACAACCTGGCGCTGAACATCGAGCTGATCCAGCCGATCGCGATGGAGGAGGGCGTGCGGTTCGCGATCCGCGAGGGCGGTCGCACCGTCGGCGCCGGCGTCGTCATCAGCGTGGAGAAGTAGGCTGCGCCCTGGCATGGGCGAGGTGGGTCCCACCGGCTGACACGCGCGAGCCGCGCGTGCCGCCCGAACGAAGCGAGGTACCGAGATGCCGTCCGAGAAGTTCGTGTTCCAGTGCAAGGAGTGCAAGGGCAACAACTACGTGACGGGCAAGAACCGTCAGAACGTCCGCGATCGGCTGACGCGGAAGAAGTTCTGCCCGACTTGCGGTCACCATACCGAGCACTCGGAGACGCGGAACAAGACGATCCAGTCCAAGTAGCGTGCTCACTGGATGGTTGCGGTCGCGCACAGGGCCATAGCTCAATTGGCAGAGCGACGGTCTCCAAAACCGTAGGCTGGGGGTTCGAGTCCCCCTGGCCCTGCCATCTCAAGCGGAAGACCTCCCGCCTCGCCCAAGGCGAGGCGGCTGTCCGGGAATGGGGCCGTTCGCATGGCGGCGTTAGTCTCCAAAGTCAAGGCGCCCTTCCAGTCGCTGATTCAGTTCGTGACGGAGGCGTGGTTCGAGCTGAAGCGCGTGGTCTGGCCGACGCGCGAGGAGGCGCAGTCCTTCACCGCGGTCGTCGTCATTGCGGTCGCGATCGTCGCGGTGTGGGTCGGCTCGCTCGACTGGATCTTCGCCACGCTGGTGAGTCTACTCAACGTCTACGGAAGCTAGGGCGCGGCGACGCCTCCCTACCCTCCGCACCAGCCCGACGCCCCCAAGGCGGGGCAGAGAGTGTTCGCCATGGAGAAGCGGTGGTTCGCCGTACACACGCTGACGGGCCAGGAATACAAGGTCAAGTCCAGCATCGAGAAGATGGCCGAGTCGCGCGACATGCTGCACTTGGTCGATCGCGTGCTGGTCCCGACTGAGGAAGAGAACCGCACCACCCGCGGGAAGCGGCGCGTGGTCCGCAAGAAGCTCTTCCCTGGGTACGTCCTCGTCCACATGGCCCTCAACGATGAGACGCGCCACCTGATTCGCCGCACGGCGGGCGTGACCAACTTCGTCGGCTCCTCCGCCAAGCCGGTCCCGCTCGCCGACAGCGAGGTCCAGCACCTCCTCTCCCAGCTCGTGGGCGAGGAGGCCGCCAAACCAAAGGTGCTTTGGAGCGTCGGCGACGGCGTGCGCGTCACCGCCGGGCCGTTCACGGAGTTCACGGGCAAGATCACCGAGGTCGCCTCGGAGCGCGAGAAAGTCAAGGTCAGCATCTCGATCTTCGGCCGCGAGACCCCGGTCGAGCTGGAGTTCGCCCAGATCGAGAAGCTGTAGGGCGCCGGTCGCCGGCGACGGCGGGATAGCACAAGGCCTAGCGAGGCAGTCTGGAGAGCCGGAAGATGGCGAAGAAGATCCTGACCTACATCAAGCTGCACGTGCCGGCGGGCAAGGCGAACCCGGCGCCGCCGATCGGGCCGGCGCTCGGCCAGCACGGCGTCAACATCATGGACTTCTGCAAGACGTTCAACGCCAAGACGCAGAGCCAGATGGGCGACATCGTGCCGGTCGTCATCACCGTCTATCAGGACCGCTCCTTCACGTTCGTCACCAAGACCCCCCCCGCCGCGAGTCTGCTGCTCAAGGCCGCCGGCCTGGAGAAGGGCTCGGGCGTGCCGAACCGCGAGAAGGTCGGGCGCGTGACGGAGAACCAGGTCCGCCAGATCGCCGAGCGGAAGATGGAGGACCTGAACGCCAACGATGTCGCCCACGCGATGCGCATCATCGCGGGTACGGCTCGCAGCATGGGCATCGAGATCGTCTGACGTCCGCCGGTCGGGGAAGCGGTCCGCACGACCGCCACTCCCCCATCCCACCACACCTCACCCGCCGGCAACGGGGCGGGCTGAGGGAGCCTTGGTCGAACCAACGGAGGCGCACGCGGGAAATGGCTCGTCACAGCAAACGCTATCTGGAAGCCGCGAAGCTCGTGGACAAGACGCAGTTGTACTCGCTGGAAGAGGCGGTGGAGCTCGTCAAGAAGACCTCCCAGGTCAAGTTCGATCCCGCCGTCGAGGTGGCGATCCGCCTGGGCGTCGATCCCTCCAAGGGCGAGCAGACCGTCCGCGGAAGTCTCACCCTGCCTCACGGCACCGGGCGCACGCCGCGCGTCGTCGTCTTCGCGAAGGGCGAGGCGGCCGAGGCGGCTGAGGCGGCGGGGGCGGACCGGGCCGGCGGCGATGATCTCATCGAGGCCATCGACGGCGGCTGGTCGGAGTTCGATGTCCTGGTGGCCCACGCGTCCATCATGCGGGAGGTCGGCAAGCTGGGCAAGAAGCTCGGCCCCCGGATGCCCAACAAGAAGGCCGGCACCATCGCCGCCACGCCCGAGGAGCTGGGTTCCATCGTGCGGGAGCTGAAGTCCGGGCGCGTGGAGTTCAAGATGGATCGTGGCGCCGTGCTCCACGTCTCGGTCGGTCGGGCGTCCTTCGAGACCTCCCAACTGCTCGAGAACCTCGACGCCCTCATCGGGGCCGTGGTGCAGGCCCGACCCTCGGCGGCCAAAGGCCGCTACCTGATCGGGATCGCCATCGCCTCGACCATGGGGCCGGGCGTGAAGATCGACGTGCAGGACGCGCTGCGCCGCGCCGCCTGAGGCGCGACGTCCGCGAACACAACCGAATAGCACGCCGCCGTAGACAGCGGGAGCTCCCGAGGAGCTGAAAGGTCGTTTCGACTTACCCGCCGAGGCCGGCCACCGCGGTCCGTCGCCACGGACCGACGCAACGCACTTGCGGCGGGAGCCTGCCTTGGGGGGCTCCCGCCTTTCGTTTGCGCCCGACGGCCGGGCACTGCGAAGCGAGAACCACTCCCAAGGAAAGGAGGTGAACCTGTGCCTACCCCTAAGAAGGAAGCGATCGTTGCGGAGATGGAGCAGGCGCTGCAGGACGCGCGCGGCCTCATTGTGGTCTCTTTCACGGGGCTCTCGGTGCCCGTCCTCACCGGGCTTCGCGCCAAACTCCGCGAAGCCGACGCGCGGCTGGTCGTCGCGAAGAACCGCCTCATGAAGATCGTGGTTGGGGGCACCGCCGCCGAGCAGCTGGTGGAGCACTTGGCCGGCCCCAACGCTTTCGTGTTCTGCCGGTCGGACGTGCCGCCGGTCGCCAAGGCCCTCGTTGAGTTCCAGAAGGACAACCCGGGCATCGAGCTGCGCGCCAGCTACCTGGAAGGCGCTGTCTACGAGCAGAAGCGCACCCAAGCCCTCGCGACGATCCCGACGAAGCCCGAGCTGCTGGCGGAGATGGTCGGCGCCCTGGAGTCGCCGCTCAGCGGCCTGGTCTTCACGCTGCAGGGCATCGTCAACGAGTTCGTCTACACGCTGGATGCCGTGGCCGACAAGCGCGCCGCCGAAGCGGCCTAGACGCACCGCTCAAGCCTCGTGTCTGAGGTCTGAAGTCCGCCGTCCGAAAGCCATGCGAGGGCGCCCTGGAGCGCGCCCCGCTGAGAACAGGAGAGACCGACCATGACGAAAGAGGAAATGATCGAGGCCATCAAGGGCATGACCGTGCTCGAGCTGAAGGAGCTGGTTGACGCCCTCAAGGACGAGTTCGGCGTGACCGCCGCGATGCCCGTGATGGCGGGCGTGATGCCCGGCGCCGGCGGCGCGGCAGCCGAGGCCGCTGAGGAGCCGACGGAGTTCAACGTGGTTATCACGTCGGCCGGCGACCAGCGCATCCAGGTCATCAAGGTCGTCCGCGAGCTGGTCAGCGGCCTGGGCCTCAAGGAGGCCAAGGCCCTCGTCGAGGCCGCCCCGGACGCCGTAGTCGAGGAGAACGTGTCGAAGGAGCGCGCCGCCGAGGTCAAGGCGAAGCTGGAAGAGGTCGGCGCGACCGTCGACATCAAGCCCGTCAGCTGAGCGTCCACGTCTCCAGTCCTGTCAAGAGCGCCCGCTGCCTGTGCGGGCGCTCTTGGCGTTCTCCGGCTGTGTTGGTCAACGTGCAGCCAGTCTGACGTGACGAGGATCACGTTGCGAAGGTGGTCGGCCAGCAGGAGATTCGAACGGGGGGGGAACTTCATAAAGCAAGCTGGTCATTAGATGGAGTTCATTCGATAGCGTGCCTACTGGCGGAGCAGGAGGGTCGCATGTGTGCCCTCATCTCAGCCGTGGTGTCGCTGTTCATCCCGACAGCCGGGTCGGCGGCGGGCGCCGCGTCGCTGAGTGTGCACCTCCCCGAGGCAACGGCGACTGAGGCGGCTCAAGCCCTGGCCGCGGGGGCTGGACTGGCCTGCGTGATGGCCGATGGGTCGGAGGTGCGGCGCCCCTTCCGGCTCGAGGATGCGCGACTGGGCGTCGCGCTCGAGGAGCTTTCACGAGTCTACGACATCGACGTGGCTGTCTGGCGCGACATCCTGTTGGCGGAACCCTCGCAAGAGCCGGGTCTCCTCAGCGACCGGCTCCGATCGGCGCTGACCTTGGAGGAGGCTGAACTGCTCTTCCGCCCCCCCGACGACGGATCCTATGAGGCGCCAGGTTTCGAGCATGTCATCGAGGCAGTCACGGGCCTCGCGCGGCACGGCCACACCGCCGAGAACCGGTCGTTGCTCGTGAGAGCCGCTCTCTGGCGGGCCGCGCCGGAACTGCAGCAGCACCTGGAGAACCTCGACGCCTGCTCCACCGGTCGTGTCCTCGTTCAGGTCGAGCCGGTGTCCGACAAGGCCCGGCACGCGGGCGACCCCTGTGCCGAGCACTTGCGGTTCCTCTACCCGGGCTCGGGGGACCCGGCCGACCTCCTGATGACCCAGCAGAGCACCTTCCACGGGCCGGAGCACGATCGTTTCGCGGAGGCGCTGAAGGCCGAACGGGCGACTATCGGCCGGGAGGAGCTGGTGCGCCGCGCGATCGCGCAAGCCGTGCAGGAGGAGGATGCGCTCGGCCGACCGGAGGCCTTCAACCTTGGCATCTCGGTCAGCCTGGACATGGCGAGCTTGCCCGTGGTCGTGAAGGCGCTGACGGCTCAGACGGGACTCACCGTCGCGATGGAGCCCGCCACGGAGGCGGCGCTGCTCACCGTGGTCTCGGAGACGGCGCAACTCGGCGATCTGCTGCAGGCGGCCGCCCGGCTCACAGGCAACGTCGTCGCACCCGAGGGCGATGGGCATGTGGTGAGCGCGGCGGAGACGACGCTGGAGCGCCTCGAGACCGCTCTCCCGCTCCCTCTCTGGGCTCTCGCGCGCGCCACCAGAACAGAAGCGGACCTCTGGTGTCTCGACCACGTGCGCGCGGCGTGGGAGTCGCTGACCGATGAGATGTGCGGGTCGGCCCGCAGTGGGCCGGCGGCCGTCGGCTCCCTGCCTCCGACGGTGGGTGACTTGGGCGAGTACGACTTCTGCCGGCGGTACCGGCGTTGGACACAGAACCTGCCGCTGCGAGACGGGCCCGTTCCGCTATGGCTCTACGAGCGCCCCGACGACCACCGGTACTGGGCCTACGAGCTTCGAGCCCCCGGCGGAAGCGAGTTCATCAAGGGGATCGGGTACATGCTGATCAAGGCCGAGGTTCGCGGTGATCCAGTCTTCCGCATCCCGTGCGCACCCGACGCTGAGGAGGCACGACCGTGAGGCGCAGCGCGGCGCTTCTGCTCGCCCTGCTCTGTTGGGCTCCGGAGCGTGTCCGCGGCCAGGAGGCCCAGGAACTACGCTTCACGCTGGGGCCCTCCACGCTGCCGGAAGCCCTCGCAACTTGCGCAGACCGGTATGGGATCCAGTACCTCGCCGTCGGCTGCACCGACAGACGGGAGGAGCTGTTCATCAAGGCCGGCTGCCTCGAAGACCTCATGGATGAGCTGCTGGCCGCCTACGGCGCGGCCGGCGTTGGCCTGGACGGCCTCTGGTTCGTCGATGCGAGGGGGTGTGCGGAGGACCGATGGGCCGCGCTTCAGCCGTTCCTGCCGCCCGGCGTGGCCGAGCTGCCCGCCGACCAGGGAGACGACCGCGCGGGACGCCAGGCGATCCGCACGTTCCTGCGCAACGAGCTGCACACGCGCCAGTCAGGGTGCTCGCCGCCGGGACCAGCCGAACTGCTGCTCATCCCCTTTGCGTGCCCCGTGGAGGAGGCGCCCACACTGCAGTCGCAGCGGCTTGCGGAGACGGTGGCCAGCCTTCGAGGGGTCCTGGGCATGGAGCCGTCTCTCGAGGGCTCACTCAGCCTCGACGCCCACCGCAGCTTGTGGCTCACTCGCGGTACCAGCCGTCACCAGATCATCCAGGTCCCGCCGGACTGGGGCGAGCGCTGGTTAGCCCCGATCCGTGACACGAAGCGGCCTTGGCTGGACACGCACTTCCCGCCACTCGCCGTGCAGCGCGCCGCGGCAACCATTCTCGCCCACCCGGTTCACGTGCAGCTCACTGGGCACGTGCAGGACGTCCTCCTCGCCGTCGCGGACCAGACGGAGGCGCGGGTTGAGTGGCCGCCAGGCGCGACTCCACTCCCGGTCGCCATCGATCTCGGGCCGGTACCCCTCTGGGTGTTGCTGACAGGACTGAGCCTTGCCGGAGGTACGGAGATCGACCTCTCGGGCGGCAGCGCCACCTGTGGTGTAGAGGCGGTCCACTCCACTTCGCGTGGGGTCTATGGGGTGAGCTCACCCGTACAGCGAGCTTGCCAGCGGCAGTTCGCGGAAGCCAGCCACTGCCTCCCGGTCCCCATGTGGGGGTGGCTCTGTCTATCGGACGCGCAGCGTGCGGCCCTGGAGGCGGGGGAGGCCGTGGAGGTCGTCGACCTCGACTGTGATCAGCGTCAGGTATGGCGCACCCTCCTGGCGCAACTGGGCGAGACCCTGGTGCACTCGCTGGCCCAGCGCCTTGACGCGCAAGCGGCCGCCGAATCGGTTCGCGGGATGTTCGTCGTTGGGGCGCACACGACTCTTGGCGCGGTGCGGATACGTGGCGGCGAGATCGTCTTTCATGACCTGCGAGACCCCGCTGCTGTTCGCGAGGAGGGGGCTGATGGAGGGGGGCCGCCGTCGAGAGAGGCCGTCCGTCGATGGTCGCTCACGCCGGCAGCAGACCGCACGCGCTCCCCTGCCCGCTGGTGGAGCTACGGCTCCCGCGAGGAGGTGAGAGCCCATACGACCGTGTCCAGACAGGGTTGGGTCCTCGTTGGCGACCCGTCTGGCGAGCCCTGATGCTCTCTGTCAACGAGAGCAGTCGAGTCCCCTATCCACTCGGGAGGAGGAAGCGAGAAATGGGTCGGTCATTGCTGTTCGCCCTTGTCGCGTGTTTCGTCGTCGTCGCCCTTCAGTCCGCCGCTTGGTCGACCCCAAGCTCGATTGCCGGGTGCGGAGGCATGGTGCCTCAGAACGGGGCTGTCTTCCATCCTGGAGACAACTTCGAAGCTCACTCCGGTGCTACCGCCATGGCGTCAAGCGAGGTGGGGGGCATTGGAGCCGGATCACTGGCGGGGGATGGTGCAGCGGTCAGTCTGTCGTCTCTCTGGCCGGCGATGGCAGGGAGCAGCGACTTCGGGATCACGATGGAAGCAGGGAGGGTCGGGTTCGGTGGCGCGAGTTGGGACTGCGAGGGGTGGTCGCACACGATGGTCTGGATGTTCTACGCAGTCACCCAGGACGACATCGGCGAGCACAGCTGCCAGATGGACTCTGACGCACGGGCCTTTGCGGAGGACCCAGACGGTGTGGCGGAGACCGATCCTCCCGCCTACTCCCTCCGTTCTGACTTCACCATCGAGGGGTGGGGTCCACCACCGGGCGGCGGGGAGCCTCCCGGTGGCGGGGAACCTCCCGGTGGCGGGGAACCTCCCGGCGGCGGGGAACCTCCCGGCGGCGGGGAACCTCCCGGCGGCGGGGAACCTCCCGGCGGCGGGGAACCTCCCGGCGGCGGGGAACCTCCCGGCGGCGGGGAACCACCGGGGCCGCCCCCGGGTGGAGGCGAGGGCATGATGGGGCTAGGAGCGCTGATCGCGCCCTTCGAGGTGAGTTGAGCCTCACACCCGCGCACCGCGCATGCGCCGGACCGGCCGGGGGCTGCGTTGCCGCCCCCGGCTGTCTACGTCACCCCGGGCAGCTCCACGCCCTGGGTCCGCAGGTCGCCCTGCAGAGCCGCCACATCGACCGAACGGAGGGTTACGCGGTCTCGCGCGGCCATCGCAGCCGAATGGCCGGCCGCCTGACCGAGGGTGATCATGGCGCGCTGCAGGCGACAGGAGCTCGCTGCGATCTGGCTGAAACTCGCCGCACGGCAGGCCACCAGCAGGTTGGCGGTGCCCTTCGGCAGGAGGCACCGGTACGGCACGCCGTACGCGCCGTTCGGCAGCTCGCGCAGGCCGCCGTGCTCGCCGTGCACGTCCAGCGAGTGGTCGGTGATCGCGACGATGTCCGGGTGGTCCTGGGCGCGCACGCCCGCCAGGCAGTCCTGCTCGCGGAGGACGTACTCGCC
>VGFB01000059.1 GCA_016869015.1 Armatimonadota bacterium | reverse complement strand
ACCCTCGGTCGGGGGGTAACAAGTAAGGACCAGGGCAGCGCCCTTCAGGACCACAAGGGGCACTCCGACGGCCGCAAGCTCGGAGGCGATCCTCGCCACTTGGGCTTGCACAGCCACCGACCAACTCCAGTCCCTCATCATCAGCGGCCGCAGTCGTGCGGCAAGATCCAGAGACGCGGGCGAGCCGGACTCGAGAGCGTGTCGGTACACAGTGGCGGCGACGCCTTGCTGGGCGGCCATTGCCGACAGGCGGCCGACCATCCCCGGTGTCTCCAGGAGGCGCGCCAGTCCGCCTGCCGCATCGCTCGAGACGTCACAGGTGGCGCAGGCCCCCAACACGGCGGCGATCGCGCCGGGCTTGGGCCAGAACGCGGGCGCGTCGCCGGTTCCGGCGGGCCGGTCGGCTTTCTCCCGCCATGCGCGCAGAGGCGCGGTCAGTGCGCCGCGCACCGCGGCGGCGAGCACGACAGTGGTGCGCAACGCCACCCAGCAGTCCAACCCAAGCGACTGCTGCCGGACGTAGGCCAAGTCGTACTCGGTCCGCCCTACAACGGACGTGTTGCCCCGGTAGCCGTGGATCTGGGCAAGGCCGGTCATGCCGGGTCTCACACGGTGACGGTGGTCGTAGTCGGGGATCGAGCGGCGGAAGTCCGCGACGAACTCGGGACGCTCGGGCCGAGGGCCGATGAGGCTCATATCGCCGCGAGGAACGTTCCAGAGTTGGGGCAGCTCGTCCCAGAAGGTCTGGCGCAGGAGCGTCCCCACCGGCGTGGCCCGCGGGTCGGCGGCCTCCGCCCAGACTGGCCCCGTCTCCGCCTCGGCGTCCACGCGCATTGTGCGGAGCTTCACGATCTCGAACTCCCGTCCATCGAGCCCCACTCGGCGTTGTCGGTACAGCACCGGACGGCCCGAGGTCACCCAGACCAATAGCCCCCTCAACCCGAGGAGCGGCGCTGACCCGACGAGCCCCGCGACCGCCAACAAGGCATCCGCGATGCGCTTGACACGTATGTAGCGCGCGCCGCGGCGAGGGAACGGTTCCGAGCCCTCAAGCCCCGAGCCGTGGCTCACGCGCTCCTCCTGTCTGTGGGCGCCTCCACGCCCGGCGCCTGGCTCCTCGGCCGATCTCAGCAACAGCGCGGCGCTGGCCACCGCACCAGGAAGCCCTCCGGGCTGATTCCACAAGCGCGGTCCCGGGAGCAACGAGAGCACGGCTCTGCTGAGCG
This sequence comes from Armatimonadota bacterium, assembly GCA_016869015.1. GTDB lineage: Bacteria > Armatimonadota > Zipacnadia > Zipacnadales > VGFC01 > VGFC01. The sequence goes on along the minus strand of VGFB01000059.1, from coordinate 9,631 downwards.
GCTGGCGCCGACCGGCCCGACGTGGTGCGCGCGGATCTTGTCCCATGGCCGTGCCTGGCCAAGAGATCGTTCCCTCCCCCTCGTCCAGCACACCCGATTACTCACCAAAGCGCGCCTGCCCGCATAGGGCGCACTTGCCGTGATCAGTACCCGATATCGACTGATGGTGTACGTCGAACGATGGGAGAGGCACATTGTGGTTGACGAAGCTCGTAGGTCTCGCGGGACTTGGGCCGGGCAGGGGAGGGTGATCGCCCTGCGAGCAGCCCATGCGAGTCCGTCGCCGGATCGGGCGCCGCAGCAGTTGGGATGCCGGGCGCGCGGTCGCAGTACGCCCAAACGGTTAGCGCGGCCCGCGCAGATGGTCCGGTTGGGTGCGCACGACAAGCGGAACCGGGCGGTTGCGGCTGAGGTCGGCGTTGGTCGGGTCACGGTAGCGCAACGGCGGGCTCGGTTCGCACCGCAGCGGCCAAAGGGGATCGAGAAGGGCGCGCCCCGGGGCGGGGGCGAGCCGGCGAGACGCCGCCGGATGGCGACAGTGACCGTTGGGCGGACGAGGAAGACCCAACCCGCACATGCTCTGCGCCGGAGCACGCGCCCGATGGGGAGGGAGTTGGGCGTCAGCTCCTCCATGGTCTTCTGCGTGCGGCGCGCCAGTCGTTGGAGGCCGCACCCGATCGACTACCTCGTTCACCGGCGGCGCGGCGGTCTGTGCACTGGAGACTGAGCGCGCTGGGTTCACATTCGGCGACTGCGATGATGGGGCGCGATCTGATGCCGTCGATAGCCCACCCGACGGCGGGCCACACGATCCCGCAGGACGGTGCAGTGGCTCAAGACATCCCCTTGTGCGTAGAGATCGCGCGCATCGGGATGCGCACCACAGTCTCGAGCCGGGCCCAACCGGGGTTCGCGTTGATGCTGCGACGCCAGCTCGCGCAGGAGTGGGGGCTTTCCTGGTAGAGAGGTCCGCCGCGCAGATCACGGTGCGGGCGGCGATCGTGCCTGAATCCTCCGCCCCTTCCGACCAGGTGTCTGTTGACCGACCGATGAGCGTGCAGCACCAGACGGGGTTCTACGTCTGCCGCACAGCGGTGGACGGATCCGCGTGTGAGATCGAGGTGCGAGCCGACGCGACCGCCCCGGGGTTCTGGCATGCCATGGAGCTGGTCCAGGGGGCCTGCGAGTACGCTCTATGGGTGCACCTGCTGGGCCTGGGGCGCGGTGTCATCTTGCACGCGTCCTCGGTCGTGGCCGACGGTCGGAGCCTGGCCTTCAGCGGGCGCGAGCAGGCTGGGAAGACGTCCTTCGCCAAGATCATGGGGGCGGCCGGTTTCGGCGTGGCCCATGATGAAAGCACTCTGTTGACCCTGGAGGGCGACCGTGTTCTGACATGGAGCCACCCGTTGCGGAGGAGGGCCTTCGCGGCGACGCCGCTGTGCGCGAAGACGTCGGCGGTGGCCTTCATCCGGCCCGGAGGGGCGACCCGAATCCGCCGACTGCCCGAGGCCGAGTCCGTGATGCGTCTGCTGTATCACTCGGGGGTACGCAGTGCCCGCTACCTCGACGAGAAGGGCGGCCGCCGGGCGCACGTTCTGAACGAGGTGGGAGCGGAGATCTGGCAGCTCGCCGACGGGACCCGCGATCTGAAGACGATCACGGCGGCCCTGACCGAAGCCTTCGACGGGCCACACGAAGAGATGGAGCGGGACGTCCACGAGTTCCTGGCGCAACTCGCGGAGCTGGGCCTGTGCCAACTGGACGCGGGCCTGCCTCGAGAGGGGGAGAATCGTGCTTAGCTACAGCCTGTTCTACGCCCAGAAGGCGGCGCACGACCTCATCCCTCTCAAGGTCTCGATCACCCTCACCGAGCAGTGCAGTGAATCGTGTCTGCACTGCTACATCCCCAATGGACCCCGCCGGGCGGGCCTGCCCGAGAGCCGAGTGGTCGCGCTGCTGTCCGAGCTGGCCGACGCGGGCTGCGTCGTGCTTACTCTGACCGGGGGCGAGCCCCTGCTGAGGCCCGATCTGCGGCGCATCATGTCCACAGCCTGCGAGCTGAACTTTGCGGTGGGCCTCTTCACCAACGGTGTCCTGGTCGACGCCTCCTTCGCCGACTTCGCAGCGGGGCTGCCGCTCCAGACCATCGAGATAAGCTTGTACGGGCCTTCGGCCGAGGCGCATGAGAGGATGACGCGGCGGCCGGGGAGCTTCGACGAGTCATTGCGGGGCTCGCGCCTGCTCGTGGAACGCGGCGTTCACGTGGTGCACAAGTACGTCCTCACCGAGCAGACCGGGGCGCACACGGGGGAGATGCGGGAGCTGTCAGGATCGCTGGGGTGCGACTGGAGTTTCGACCACCGCATCCTACCGCGAATCGACGGTGATGACACGCCGCTGGGCCTTGGGATGGCTGAGGACCAGTTGGCCCAGCATTTCGCCGGCGATCCGCCCCCGGAGTCGGCGACCCGCGACGTCATCATCGGTCTGGACCTGGCGTGTGTCGGCGGTCATGCCCAGGCTTCGGTGACGGCGGGCGGTGAGGTGATCCCGTGCATCATGTTCCCAGAGTCGTGGTCGCTGGGTAATGTGGCGGAGACCGACTTCGGAAGCCTCTGGCACGCGGAGCGGGCGACGGAGATCCGTCGGCGGTTTGCCGGTCGCCTCGGGCCGGAGTGCGGCGCCTGCTCAGACGAGGCCTGGTGCCACCGGTGTCCGGCGGTGAGCCTTGCGCTCTGCGGCGATCTCCGCAAGCTGTACCCGACCGCGTGCGTGGCCGCCCGCCTGATCCATCAGCTCAGGCCCGACCCGGCATCCGCGTGCGTTGTCCACACGCGATAGCGCAGGCTGGGCCGGTCCGCAGAGGTGTTTGCGGTCCCTTGCAGGACGGCAGGACCTCGCCGCCTCCCGGAGGGAAGGAGGCCCCCACACGGCGAAGCTGCCCTGCAAGAGGCCGTCGCTCGTGACCGAGACGATCCCGCTCCGTTGTGAGTTGGGGACGAGTTGCTCGACCAACGTGTCCTGCTGCGGCGCTTCCGAGGCCTGGTCCGCCGAGGTTCCCGCGGATTCCGGGGACGAGGCCGGCGTCGTTGACGTCGGCCTGCGGGCTTGCGTCCCGCGTCTGCGGGAGTGAGCCGCGTCGTTGCGTTGGCGCGCCCCGCGGAGGCCGGGCAGGTTCGGCGGTGCATGTGCCCGCCGAGCACGAGCCGGACCTGCCGAGATGCCCCGCGACAAGCTCTGACGGGTGAGGCCTGGAGGGTGGGAACCATGGCTGCAGACAGGTCCGGTGATGCGCTCTCCGACGCCTGTGGCCTCGACGGCGCCTCCGAGCCGCTGCTCTCGGGAGTCCTGGCGAATGGGCTAGGGTATGTCTGCGCCTCGCGGCCCGGAACACGGACGGTCTACGCCGAGCTCACCGTCAAGGCCGGTCTACGCCACGAACCGGAGGGGCAGAACGGCGTGGCCCACATGGTCGAGCACGTCGTCGGACGCCAGACCGCCAAGTACGACGACCCGGGCTTCCGCCGGGCAACCGATTGCATCGGCGCGCAGCTGAACGCCGGCGTGAAGTGGGAGTGGACGAGCTACCATGTCACGGCGCTCGCGCCGTACCTGGAGGAGTCGCTGGACTTGCTGCGGGAGATGGTGGCGTACTCTCGCATCCTCCCGGCGGACGTGGAGACGCAGCGCCGGATCGTGCTCGAGGAGATCGCCCAGACCGCCGATTCCCCGGATATGCTGCTGCTCCAACGCGTGGCCGCCGCCCTCTACCCTGACCATCCCCTGGGGCGGCCCATCTGCGGCACGCCAGAGTCCGTCGCCTCGCTGACGCTCGGCCAGATCGAGCAGTTCTACCGGCGCCACTACCTGCCCAACAATGCCGTTGTGACGCTCGTCGGAGACTGCGACAGCGATCGCCTGTGCGCCGCGGCCGAGCACGCCTTCGCCGGCTGGGCTGCGGGTCCGGTCCCCGACATCGTGGGCGAGGTCACCGAGCGCATGCTGCTCAACCAGGCCGTGGTGGTGGTAGCCGTTCCCGTCGTGGGAGAAGCGGATCCCGATTCGCCGGCGATTGAGCTGCTGGCGTGGGTCCTGGGGGGCGGTCCGGGGTCGCCCCTCTGGGAAACGCTGCGGGAGTCCCGTGGACTGGCATATCGGCTCGGGTGCATCCACCGGGCCATCTCCGACGCAGGGTTCGTGGTGGCCTACTGCGGCGTGAAGCGCCAGAACGTCGACCTGGCCGTTGCCGAAATGAAGGAGGTTCTCACCAGCCGGCCAGTTGAGTTGGGCACCGACAGGGTTCGGGGCGCGATCGCAGGCCTCCTGACGCGGTTCGCGCTCGAGACCCAGACCAACGCCGGGTACGGAGCGTACCTGGCGCGCCACGCGGCGAGTGGCGATGTGTCAGCCGGCCGCCGGCGATGGGCGCTGCTGGCGACCGCCACACCTGAGGCTCTGGAAGCGGTGCGGGCCCGGCACCTGCGCCCGGAGCGGTGCGTGGTGGCCAAGGTGCTCCCGCTACGAGGTCTCTCTGGCCTGGCGGGCGGTCTCCGGATGTTGTGGCGCGTCCGCCACCGCTAACGCCCCCCCCGAAAGGAGCAACGATGCGGGTCGCTCTGCTACAGCTCCCGCGACAAGGCATCGGGGACAACCCCGCCGCCCACCTGCCGAACGTACCTGCGGCGGGCGCATATCTCCAGGCGGCCGCCCAAGCGACCGAGGGCTGGAGGCGGTGGAGTACATGCGCCCAGGCCGGTTGGCGGCCAACCGTGCCGGAGATGCGCTGCTCCTGCGCACCATCGAGGCCGCCGAGCCCGACGTCGTGGCCTTCACGGTGTACCTCTGGAATGAGGCGCGGACGCTGTGGCTGGCGCGCGAGCTAAGGAAACGCATGCCGGAGACCGCGCTCATCGCCGGCGGGCCGCACGCGGGCCAACTGGCCGCACTGGGATCGGGCGCAGCGCCGCTCGACTGGATCGGGCTGGGGCCTGGCGAACGCATCTTCGGGGAGATGCTTCGCGGCCTGAACGCGGGCCGCGCGCGAACGTCGCCCAGGTCGCGGGGCGCCAGGCCCGTGGTGGTTCAGGCCCTGCCGACGGACACCGGTCTGGCCCAGCCCATCTACGAGACAGCCGTGCTGTCGGCGGAGGAGTATCAGGGAATCGCGTGGCTGGAGACCACTCGAGGATGTCGGTTCCGCTGTGCGTACTGCCAGGAACCTCAGCGGGGCGGGCGCCGAGAGGTGCCCCTGCCGGGCCGCACGCTGCGACGCGACCTGGAGGCTCTGGCCAACCTGGGGGCCACTGATATCTGCCTCCTGGACGCCGCCGTGAACGCGTCCCCCTTGCTCCCGCTGATGGATGAACTACTCGGCGGACGGTCGGACAAGCCGTCGATCTCCGGGGCAGTCCGTCCCGAGCTCGTCAGTCAGGAGGCCGCGCAGCAACTGGCTCGCGTGGGGATGGTCGAGGCCGAGGTCGGCGTGCAGGCTGTGGACGCCCGGGTGCTGAGGAACATCCGGCGGCCGGCTCGCCTGTCGCGGGTGCGCGACGGAATCGCGCGACTGCGCGAACAGGGCATCCGCGTGAGCGCCGACTGCATTCTGGGGCTGCCGGGCGACACCGAGGCGACGGTCCGGCAGACAATCGCCTTCGTCACCAACAAGGGTATCGTCGACCGCGCGCGGTTCTTCATGCTGTCCGTGCTCCCACAGACACATCTTCGCTCACGGGCGCAGGACTTCGCGCTCGAGTACCAGCCCTACCCACCCTATGCCGTCACCAGTACGCGAGGAGTGCCCTTCGGCGACCTCCGCTCGCTATACGGCAGTGTGCTTCCCAGCGCGCGGCCAGGGCGAGGCTTGTTGCCGAACCCCTATGCACTGGTGCGACCGCCCTCCGCAGCGCCCGGCTCACGCCGGGCCGACGGGGCACATCCGGTGACCCATCTCGTGTGCGACCTCGACGGGCCCTTCGACCCGACCCTCGTGACGCAGTTGTCGGGGGAGTTGGCCCTGGAGGTTCATGTGTGGTTCTCCGCCACCGACCCCGGAGCGCGGCTCGACGAGGCCCGGGAGCTGCTCAGCCAACTCTCGACGCCCAACCCGTTCGGCGTGTGGCACTTGGTGCTTGAGACCCGCGAGCCGCCCGCCCCACGGGTGGCGGAGGCGCTTCTCCAGTCGGTCTGGTATCACAACTCGCCGATCCTGGTCCAGCACAGCCCGCCCCGTTACCGAGCACGGGTCGTCTTCACCCCCACCCGGGCGGAGCGAGGGATGGCGCGCGGCAAGTTCCTCGCCGGGAAGCACCTCACCGGCGTCCCGGCGGTGTCGGAGAGCTCCTTCGGCAAGGGTCGCGTTCAGCTGTGTAGCATCCACATCGAGATGGGCGACCTCAGCATTTTCGAGTGGCAAGCGCACATGCGGCAGTGGCTGGCGGATCACCTCCAGGCGCAGGAGGGCATGGAGTCCATGGAGCCGGGAAACCGCGGGCACCGGCTCTTCATGCGAGCCCGAGGCGGCCGCTGGATGCGCTCCGTGCGCGAGAGCAAGGGATGGCGGCTGTTGAGGGCGATGGTCGATGAACTGCTCGAACCCCGGTGAGGGCGCGGAAAACGAGGGGGCGTATGGCGTGGGACCCCGCACAACGGCGGGGGCCGGTGCGGGCGGCCTGCAGTGCCGCGCACTTCGGCTCTGGTCGGAGGCCGACCGGATCCCATCGGCGTGGGGGGACACCCTCCTCGTCGAGGCGGAGGGGGACTGCATGCGTCCGTTCGTGGCTGGCGGCGACCAAGTCGCGGTCCGCCGAGCGAGTCTCGGCATGGTCCGAGTGGGCGACATCGCGCTGCTGATCGACCACCACGGCGTCCCATGTCTCCATCGAGTTATCTGGCGCCGGCGCGCGGGCACGCGGGTTACGCTCTTACAGAAGGCGGACGACTCCCCGTGCCCGACGCCGGTCCCGGATGATGGCCTGATCGGCGTCGCAGCGGCACGGATACGTGACAACCGCGTCCTCCGCTTCGACTCCGTGCGGGCACGCTGGCTGGCACGGTTGGTCGCGTCGGTCCACGTACTGTGGGTCGCACTCCACCGAACGCTGGCGCGGCCCCGCGCCGGTGTCGACGGGAGCGCCCCGGCATCCGCGGGGGGCGTGAGGCGCCCGCCGCCGATCCTTCGCGTGCTCGGATCCATCGTCGGCCGCCTCCTGCCGGAGAAGATGCAGAGTGGGGCCGGAGGCGACGAAGCTCGCCAAGCGCACGAGCCTCCGCACCGGAGGGGGCGCGCATGAGTGCCCAGACTGCCCAAGCAGAGGGGCCGACGAGCCGGGCCCGATTGGCGAGGGGGGCCGGTATCGGCGATGACCTCCGCATACTCCGGTGGACAGCCTCCTATCTTCGGCCCCACTGCGTCACGCTTGCCGTTGCTGTGCTGGCCATGGTCGGCGGCTCAATGGCCGAAGTCATCCCTCCGGCCCTGATGAGGCGTATCGTCGACGACGTGGTTGTCGGGAGGCACTTCGAGCGCCTCGCCTCCTGCGGACTCGCGCTCGTGGGCGCCCTTGTGACGAGCAACCTGCTGTCCGGCGTGCACCAGGTCCTGACGCGGCGGTTGACTCAGGACATCGTCCACCGCATGCGGATGGACATCCACGGTCACCTCCAGAGGCTCTCGCTGGACTTCCTTGAGTGCCAACGTACGGGCGACCTGATGTCCCGGGCGTCCAATGACGTCGGCGAGCTGGAGACGTTCCTGAGCCTGGGAGCGGCCAACATATTCACCGATGTGCTCTGTATCGGCGGCATCCTCGCGATGGTGTTCTGGATCTCCCCGCCGCTGGCCCTGCTGGCCCTGGCGCCCGTCCCGTTGTTCCTGCTGAGCACGGTCGCGTACGCCGCCTACCTGCGCCCGACATACCGACGGATCCGCGATGCCCTGGGCAGCGTGAACGCTGTGGTGCAGGAGGGCCTCGTCGGAGTGCGGGTCGTGCGCGCCTTCGGCCGCGAGGAGCAGGAGCAGAGGCGCTTTGAGCAAGCAAGTGCGGCCGTCCGCGACCAGAGCGCTAGAGCCCAGACGCTGGCCAGCATCTTCTTCCCCTTGAGCGCCCTGCTCGTCTCGTGCAGCGTGCTGCTCGTCGTATGGGTCGGCGTGGCCGCATCCGACGGCGAGCCCACGCATGCCGCGGTCACCGCCGGCACGATCACCGCCCTTGTCGCGTATCTGCAGCAGTTCTACTGGCGGCTGGGCGACCTGCTGCGGGTCTACACCGTGCACACCCGGGCGCTGGCCGCGGTTGCCCGGATCCTCGAGGTGCCAGGCGGGAAGCTCAGCGTGCGAGATGCACCGGGCGCTCTGACGCTCGACGGCGTGCGCGGCCACGTACGCTTGAGCGGCGTCAGCTTCCGGTACGCGACGGGAGAGATGGTCCTTCGGCACATCACGCTCGAAGCTCACCCGGGACAGATGATCGCCCTCGTGGGACGGAGCGGGGCCGGCAAGACGACCCTGGTGAACCTGATCGCCCGGTTCTACGACCCAACGGAGGGGCAGGTGCTGGTCGATGGACATGATCTGCGCGGCGTTACCCAGGCCTCGCCATCGCGCGCGCCTTGCTCGCCGATCCACGGATACTGGTCCTGGATGAGGCGACCTCCCAGGTGGACGCCGAGACCGAGTCGGCGATCCAGGCCGCCCTCCGGAACCTCACGCGCGACCGCACGAGCTTCGTGATCGCGCATCGGCTGTCGACCATCAGACGCGCGGACAAGATCGTGGTGATCGAGAACGGCGGTATCGTCCAGGAAGGACGGCACGAGGAGCTGCTTGCGGCCGGAGGCCCATACGCGGAGCTCTATGACCTGCAGGTGCTGGGGTGAAGCTGCCCGCGGGCAGCCAGCCCCGTCGCAGTCGGCCGGGCCGCCGGTCCACGGTCTCCGGTGTGGCAAGCCGCCGGGAGCCGACGCCATGGGGATGGCGCTCAACTGGCCGTTGCGCCGATGACCTGACCTCGGCCCCTCGCCGCTGACACCTCCGCCAGCGTCCACTGGCGCCTTCTGGCCAGCCTCGGGCGTCGCTCTTGCCTGCCGAACTCGCCCGGCTCCCTTCTCGGGCCTGGTTGCGCGAACCGCCTCTCGGGCGACGATGTCCGCCACAACCCTTGCGTGCGCTCCGGCGGTCGGTCTCGGGGCCGCTTCCCAACGCCTGCGCATCCTCATCGCCTCCCGATGGGTGCCTCCAGGGCCTCCAGCGGTGCCCTCAGGGCCGCGAGCTGGGCCGTGGGGCCATCGGGTTCCCCGTCGAGTCCACGACCGCCACCCGATCGGCGTCTGCGAGTTTCCCCGCCGGAAACGGCACCCCAACCACCACCGGCCACGCAGGAAGACGTACGCCCTCGGGGTTGCTGCCGAGGAGCGCAACCTCCCCGGCCGAGCTCGTCATGCACGCCGCCAGAGCCGCCATCGCAATGAGCTCCCACATCGGACGACCCCCGGGTCGCGGCTTCCTACCCCCTACCCTCTTCCTTCAGAAGGGGGGGAACGGCGACGGCGGGTACCGGGGACCATGACGGCGACGGCGGACGACACAACGACGGCGCCTGCTACTCGCGGCCGGCGTCCCCCGCGTTTCCGGAGT
>VGFB01000058.1 GCA_016869015.1 Armatimonadota bacterium | reverse complement strand
TGAGAGGGTGTTTGACAAGGCCACCGCCAACAAGGGACAGTCCCGTTTCCGACGGTAAGACTGCCGGAAACTGGGGCAGTCCCAACGTCTCCACCCCCTTCGCATACACGCTCTGAGAGGGAAGGGTCTCCGCGTTCCGTGGGTTTCACCCACGGCCATGCACCAGTCGCCCCTTGGGGGCTGACTGCCGCCACAGCCCCGTAAGGGGCGAACGATGACTAGCCGTGGGCGAAGCCCACGGAACGCAGCGCCCCCTTGTCCCCAAGCCCCGTAGGGGCGGCAGAACTCGCGGATCATTGCAGCCAGGGACCATTAGTCGCTGTTGGTCGTCAGCATCCTCTGCTGCACGCTTCCGGCGCTCAACCACTTCACGTGGCCGTCCAGCCATGCGTGGTTGTGTCCGTCATTGTGCCGCGACACGAAGCCGTAACTGTTGGCGCCCCCGGGGTTCAAGGGCACGGTGGCGCTGGGGTTGTAGGACGACGCATGGGCCGTGCCGCACCCGCTGCAGGCAACTACGCGATAGCAGGTATGGGGGCGGCCGCAGCCGTCGCTGAAGGCGATCGTGCCCGCCACGTCCTGGACGCTGGCCAGTGGCGTGCCCCGCCACCAGGCGTTGTACTGCTGGTAGTTGCAGCCGTAGCTGCTCCATCGGTAGGGCATCCAACACCCCGTGACGCGGCTCATGGGCGGGAGTCCGCTGGGGCAGGCCATGATCTGGGCGTTCTTGATGTACGGCTGGAGCATGTACCACCACGTGTACCCGCCGCTGGGAGAGAGGGCCGGCGCACCGTTGACCCAGTTATCGACCCCGCCGGTGGTGTTGCCGCGGGTCAGGAAGGGGGAGAGCTCGTCGTAGTCCTGGCAGTACATGAGCACGGCGGTCATGATCTGCTTCTGATTGGACTGGCAACTTGCCTGGCGCGCCTTCTCCCGAGCGCGCGCGAAGACCGGGAACAGGATCGCAGCCAAGATCGCGATGATTGCGATCACCACCAACAACTCGATCAGTGTGAAACCCCGTCTCATGCGGTAGTCCCTCCAGACATGACGAACCGTCGCATTGCGGCGCAGCGGCCGTATGATTAGTGTTCAACAGACTTGGGTCATCCTCCTTCCGAGGGGAGACATTCTGATCGCTGTCGGCTCGACCGCCCCTGGCGGGCCGAGTGTGCAGCCGGTCGGGAAACCGCAGGAAGCGTACCGGCGCCGTGGGGTCGAGGGAGGGTCGATCGTCGGGGCGGACTCCGGGAGGCGGGGCCGATCGGTCCCGACGCCGAGACCCACCCTCCGGGGGGAGAGCGGGGTCTACAGCGAGACCGTCCCCGCGCTTGGCCGTGAGGCGGCCGCAGACGGGGACAGTCCCATGTCTCCACTGCCCGATCCGACCGGGGCGAGTGGTCGCGCGCTAAGGGGCGAGCAGGATGGCAGTCGGCAGGACGGCGTAGCGCAAGGCACGGATGTGAGGCATGGAAGGACCTTCGGCAGGGGACTTGAGCGACGCGGACCAGAAGGCCCGCGGGTGCGGACGTGGGCAGACACGCGGGTCTGCCCCTACTTCGCTGCCCACTCACCGGACTCGAGCAGCGTCAGGAAGGCGGAGTCCTTGGTCTTGAGCGGCAAGTCGATCCGGCGGCGCCGGCGGCTGGACTCATACGTGGCGAAGATCAGCTCCGTCGAGCGGAGCGCCCGCCGCGCGGCGAGCTCGGGCTCGCGGCGGGTGCCCAGACAGGCCACCAGGTCGGCGATGGCGCGGGAGACGGCCTCCATCCCGTGCAGGCCCTCCTGGGTCTTGATCATCTTCCAGCCCTTGCGAGCGGAGGTGAGGACCCTGACGTGAGGGGCCGGGTTGTGGATCTCGAGGGTCCCCTCGGTTCCGATGAGGCGCAGGTCGGCGCCGATGGCGGCGTCATGTCCCGTGACGAGCAGGCCGCGGACACCGTTGGCGAACCTGAAGTGGCTGAGGCCCTGCCCCTCGTGAGGCAGGCCGAAGACCGGGTGGCCGCCGCGGCCGTCGATCTGGCCGATGACCCACTCGATGTCGGTCTCGTTGTTGAGGAAGCAGAGCATGTCAAACCAGTGAGTGCCCCAGTCCATGAGGTTGGGGCAGGTGGCCTCGAGTCGGCGCAGCTCGCCGATCGTGCCGTCGTGGGCCAGCTCACGGGCAACGCGGAACGGCTCCAGAAAGCGGCGCTGGTGGTTGAACGTGAGTTGCACCCCTTGCGCCTCACACACGGCCACCATGCGTTGCGCCTCGGCCCAGGTGGGGGCCATCGGCTTCTCGCTGTGGATGGCCTTGACGCCCGCCTTGGCGCAGTCGGTCACAATGGCGCAGTGAGTGGCCGGGTAGGTGCAGACGCTCACGAGGTCGGGCTGCACGGCCTTGAGCATCCTGCGATGGGAATCGAAGGTCTCGGGGACGCCCAGCTTCTCGGCGAGGAAGCGCGCGTTCTCGGGCTGGATGTCGGCGATGGCCACCAGCTCGACCCGTGGATGGTCAACATAGCCCTGGGCGTGGCCGTGGCCCATGCCCCAGTACTGGCCGCCCTGACGGGCGCTGCCGGCCCCGATGATCGCGGCGCGGTAGGTCTTCGCCATGCTGAGCTCCTCCGGAGGTTGCGGGCGACCGCAACCCGGGCAGTGATCGGGAGTGATTCGGCGGACGCGCCGGATTCCCTCTCCGGGGCGCGCGGCATTGGATCGGGTTGACAGACGGCGGGCCTTTTCGGTATACTCCGGCACGTACAGGCGCCCCCATAGTCTAGCGGTCAGGACGGCGGGTTCTCAGCCCGCTAGCCGGGGTTCGAATCCCCGTGGGGGTACCATTCTCTCGATACGATCCATGGGCGGCAGCCGGGGCACTGGTCTGCCGCTCGTGAGTCTCTGAGCAGGACGGCTCGGCGGCGGAGCATGGGGCCTTCGCCGAGGGAGGGAGCCGGTGAGGCGCGAGGTCGGCCCGCTCGTCCTGGAGGTCCTGCAGGGCGACATCACGCAGGCGGACACGGAAGCCATCGTGAACGCCGCGAACAACCATCTCTGGATGGGCGCGGGTGTGGCCGGGGCCATCAAGCGCGCGGGAGGGCCTGAGGTCGAACGGGAGGCCGTGGCGAAGGGGCCGATCCCAATCGGCGCGGCGGTCGAGACGACGGCTGGCAACCTCCCCCACAAGTACGTGATCCACGGCGCAGTGATGGGTCAGGACCTGCGCACGGACGCCGGTCTGATCGCGGAGACCACGAGGTCTTGCCTGGAGCTGGCGGAGGGGCTGGGGCTGGAGTCGGTGGCGCTGCCGGCCTTCGGCACGGGGGTCGGTGGCTTTCCGGTAGACGATTGCGCAACGGTCATGGTAAGAGAGGTTGTGGGTTTCGCAACACGGGCCCGAAGCCTGCGGCGGATTGCGGTCGTGTTGTTCGGCGATGAGGCGTGGCTGGCGTTCCGCCGCGCGACGAACGCCGCTCTGGGCAACTGAACCTGCGAGGGACGCGATGAGGCTGCTCGGCGGGTTGATGGTCGTGAGCATCCTGTTGGGGACAGGGCCGGTCTGGGCGGGCGAAGCGGCCGTCTCGCCGTCGCCGGAGGAGTATGGGCGGCTGTGCCGGGAGGTCAAGGCCGTCACCGGCCGGAGCGTGGGGGAGATCCGGAGCCTCTTGCCCAAGCTGGCGGGCCAGCACGTGGAGATACGCGGCAAGGTGCTGGGCAAGGCCCACGGCGGGCTCACCGGCTCCGGCCTCGTGGACATGTACCTCCGGTGCGGGGAGGACAGCTGCTTCGTCGCCTGCCCGCCGGATGTGTCGGAGATGCAGCCGGGGCGGTGCGTCCGTGTGCTGGTTCGGGTACCCGCCGATGCGTCCGACATCGACGACTGCGAGCTGAAGGCGGTCATCGACGATCCGCTGGGGTATGAGCGCGAGAAACCGGCATCCCCCGCGACCGAGGAGCAGCGGCTGGAGATCGGCGAAGCGGCCTACGGTGTTCGCGATCAGGCTCCCGCGGGGGGCGCCGGCGCTGCGGTCGGTCCCGTGCTCCCCGGTGTGGCGGCGATCGGCCCCGTGACCCCTCCGACTGAGACGCCCGGCGGCGGACCGACCGGCGCGCTGCCCCCCGAGATGCGCACCCTCGCGAGCCTCTCCGGCACGACCGCCACGCAGCCCGCCGTCCAGGTGGCCGGCGTTCCGCAGGTGCAGTTCGCGGCCGGCACCGGCCGGACATACGAGCAGATCGTAGGAGTCTGGACGGACTGGATCCGTAAGCACAACACCTCGCTTACCTCTCAGCAGGTCGACCTGATCGTCCGCTGGACCATCTACCACTCCGCGATGAACAAGGTCGACCATCGGCTGATCTTCGCGGTCATGAGGTACGAGTCGGACTTCAACCCCCGCTGCGTATCCCATGCCGGAGCGATGGGTCTGATGCAGCTGATGCCGTGCAACGTGACGGACTTCAAGGTCCGCGACCCCTACGATGTGGCGGAGAACATCCGCGGCGGGGTCGAGCATCTGGCCGAGTTCCTGCAGAAGTACCAGGGGAAGTCGTACTACGAACAGACCGTGCTGGCGCTGGCCTGCTACAACGCCGGCCCGGGGGCCGTCGCCAAGTACGGCGGGGTGCCCCCCTATCGGGAGACACAGTCGTACGTGAAGAAGGTGCCCGCGCTCTTCGCGCAGCTCGTGAAGGACGGCTACCCGTAGACCCGCCACCATCGGCTCAACCGGGACCCGCCTGGGGCTAGTCGGGGGGTCGCGAAAGGCAGAGGGCGCGGCACTTGCCGCGCCCTCTGCCTTTGGGTGATAGGCCACGGCGACGGCCGCCATCGGGGAGGCGACTAGGGGCGCGGCGCCGGGCGGAGGGTAGTGCGGTGCTGAGGGTCGATGCAGCGGCGGAGGGCGCGGAGGTTGCGCAGGTCGGCCTCGAGAGAGGCTTCGGGAGTCTCCATGACCATGGGCAGATGGCGAAGGCGCGGGTGGTTCACGATGACGCGAAAGCCGGCAGTCCCGATGTACCCACGGCCGATGTGCCAGTGACGGTCGACGCCCGACGCAAAGGGCACGCGGGAGTCGTTGATGTGCAGCAGACGCAGGCGCTGTAGGCCGAAGGCGCGATCGGCCTCGTCGAGGGCGGCATCGAGCCCCTCCGGCCGATGCCACGCGTACCCGGCCGCGAAGCTGTGGGCACTGTCGAGACAGACAGCCAGGCGGCCTGAGTGGCGGGCGGCGGCGATGATGTCGCCGATCTGGGCGTAACGGCTGCCGATGGCGCTGCCCATGCCCGCCGAGTTCTCCAGGAGCAGCTCCACCTCCACCTCCGCCGCCTCCAAGGCCGCGTCCGCGGCGGCTGCGATCCGATCGATGCACCAGCCGGGCGTCCGCTCGTTGCCGGCCTTCGGGCTGCCCAGATGCGTCACGACGCCCGCGGCGCCGAGGAGGGCCGCATGACGCAAGTCGCGGGCGAGCCGGCGGATGCTGCGGCGCCAGAGCGTGCCGTCGGTGGAAGCCAGGTTCAGCAGGTAGTTCGCGTGGACGAACACGGGGCGGGTGTCGGAGCGCGCGATCGCCTCGCGCCACGCCGCGGCCTCCTCGGTCCGGGGCTGGGCGGACTTCCACTGCACCGGAGCCCCGACGAAGATCTGCAGCGTCTCGCAACGGCGCTCGCGAGCCCGTTGCAGCGTCTTGCTCCAGCCGCCCTGCGTGGGAACGTGGAACCCGATGCGCACCGGCGGAAACTCCTCATCAGTTGGGAGGCGTTAGGGTTCCCGAGCCGGAACCTCTCATATAGAACACCCAAGGGGACGGCAGTGTCTTCAGGGGGACGTCAGCGATGAGGGTCCTGTATCTGGACTGCTTCGCCGGGATCGCCGGCGACATGCTGCTGGGCGCGCTGATCGATGCCGGCGTGCGCCTCGAGGACGTGCGCGCGGGGCTGGGGCGGCTGCCGATTCGGGGCTGGGAGCTACGAGCGGAGCGCGTCAGCCGGAAGGGCATCAGCGGCACGCGGATCGAGGTTGCCGCGGCCCCGGGGGGGAGCATCCCGCACCGACTCAGCTACCAGGAGCTCGTCGCAGCCATCGAGGGGGGCGGGCTGTCGGACTGGGCAACGGAGAGGTCGCTGGCGGTGTTGCGCGCGATCGCCGAGGCCGAGGCGCGGGTGCACGGCGTCAGCGTGGAGGAGGTGCACTTCCACGAGGTGGGAGGGATCGACACGCTGGTGGATGTGGCGGGTGCGGCCGTCGCCCTGGAACTGCTGGGCATCGAGCGCGTCGCGTCGGGGCCGCTGCCGATGTCTCACGGCTTCGTGGAGTGCGCGCACGGGAAGTTGCCGGTGCCGGCGCCGGCGGTGACGGAGTTGCTCAAGGGCGTCGCGACCGTGCCGCTGGACATCGAGGGCGAGACGGTGACCCCGACGGGCGCCGCCATTGCGGTGAGCTTCGCGGAGAGCTTCGGCCCGCCGCCGCCGATGATGGTGCAGGCGGTCGGCCATGGCGCGGGGACGAGCGAGTGGGCCGACGTGCCGAACGTGCTGCGGGTGTTGGTGGGCGAGACGCAGGCGGAGAGCGCGAGCGAGGCGCGGGAGGTGGTTGTCCTCGAGGCGAACCTCGACGACATGCCGCCCGAGCACTTCGCCCTGGCGATGGAACGCTGCCTGGAGGCCGGGGCCCTCGACGTGTGGTTCACGCCCATTCAGATGAAGAAGAACCGACCCGCGATCATGCTGTCAGTGCTGGCAGAGCCGGAGGACGCGGCGCGGCTGGCGGACGTGATCTTCGAGAACACGACGACCTTCGGCCTTCGTCAGGGGAGGATGTCACGCGTGTGTCTCCCTCGGAGGCACGAGACCGTCGAGACCCCCCATGGCCCGATCCGGGTGAAGATCGCCGCGCTGCCGAGCGGTCGGGAGACGGTCTCACCCGAATACGAGGACTGCCTGGAGGCGGCGCGACGCGAGGGTGTGCCGGTGCGCGTCGTACATGCGGCGGCGTTGGGGGGAAAGCCGGAGTAGGGGGCGACGGATTCCCACCCCCCTGCCCCCTTCCTTCAGAAGGGGGACGGCACGGCAACGGCGCGGCGGCATTGCCTCCCGGCCCCTGTCCTCGTGGAAGAGGGGCCGGGAGGGTGGCGGAGTCAGGCCTCGGGCGGGGCGTCGCTGCCGATCTTCTCGGCCTTGTAGCCGCCCTTGGCCTTGTCCAGCATGAAGATCACGCCGAAGATGATGATGGTGGCAATCGGCAAGACCACCACGTAGGGCAGCGCCGCCTGCGGATCGCCGCCCTTCATGTCGGAGATGCGCCCGAAGGCCGGGTTGGCCAACGCAACGCCGACATTGCCGGCCGCCCCGGTCATGGCCAGTAGAAGCGCTCCCCCCTTGGGGAAGCGCTCGGACGTGATCCCCAGCATCGTCGGCCAGAAGAAGCAGACGCCCACGGCGAAGATGAACGCTCCCCCGAAGGCCGCCACGGAGCTTCCCGCCGCGCTGAGCGCCAGCAGGCCGAAGACCGAGACGATGGCGCCCCCGAGGATGATCCCCGTCGGCGAGATCGCGTGAGCCAGCGGCCCGGCGAAGAAGCGACCCACGCACATGACGAAGTTGATGAAGACCAGCACCAGGATGCCGGCCGCGGCCATGCCCTCGATCGACCGCTGCATGATGTTGGCGATCCATCCGCCGGGGACCAGCTCGGTGGACGCGGTGCACATCATGCTGAGCAGCATGACGAGGTACAGCGGTCGCGCGGCTTCCTTGAACATGTCGCCCCAGGAGACGCCGGCCGCCACGCGCTCGGTGACGGGCAGCTTCCGCCCGGCGAACATGATCCCGTAGACGATGGTCGGGAGGAGCAGCGTGGCCTGCTTGACCTGCCAGACCTTGATCACGGCCCCGCCCAGCTGCAGGTCGGGCAGGTGCAGGGAGGAGATGCCAAAGCAGATCAACCCGCCGATCACGATGCCGCCGGGGAACCAGGCGTGGAGGAGGTTGAGCTTGGCGGTCTTCTCGTTCGGGAACATCGTGGCGACAAGGGGGTTGATGGCCGCCTCGACCAGGCCGTTGCCGATACCCACGATCAGGGTCGCCGCGAACAGGACGCCGAAGCCCGGCGCGATGATGGTCAGGATGCAGCCGGCGGCATGACCCAGGAAGGCCAGCAGCATGATCCGCCCCATGCCCAGCACGTCGCACAGCGGCCCGCCGAACAGGATGGCGCCCGCGAAGCCCCAGGCCCACGCGCCGACGACCCAGCCCGTCTGGTAGTCGTTCAGCCGGAAGTGAGTGCTGAGGTCCGCCGTGATGTCGCCGCGGATGGCGAAGGCCATCGCGGTGGCGATGAGCGACACGCAGCTTGCGTAGAAGAGAATCTTGGGACTGCTGTGCTGAGCAGCCCCGGCGTCGATCGTCTCGGTGGCCACGGAACCCTCCCCTTTGCTCTGACGGAATACGCCGACGGGGGGGAGTTCCCCGCGGGCGGTGGAGACACCTCTGCGACGACCGCAAGCAGGCGCGGGGAAGTGGACGGCGAACGTTGAGGCGGCGTCGGGGCGGAAGTCCCCACCAACGGGAGGGATTGCATGGCCAGGTATCGCGTCGCCGTGGTTGGAGCGGGCGGCATCGCCCGCCATCACGCCGGCTACTACACCGCCGACGAGCGCACCGAGATCGTGGCCGCAGCGGACATCGACCCGCAGCGGCTGACGGAATACTGCGACCTCTACTCGGTCCCCGGGCGGTACGCCGATTACCGGGAGCTGCTGGAGAAAGAGCGCCCGGATGTCGTCAGCGTGTGCACGTGGCAGGACACGCACCCGGCGATCACGCTCGCCGCGGCGGAGTCGGGAGCCAAGGCGGTGCTCTGCGAGAAGCCGATGGGCGTTGCGCTCGGGGAGGTCGAGGAGGCGGTCCGGGCCTGCGAGGAGCGGGGAGTCACGCTGGTGGTGCATCATCAGACACGCTTCGGGCCGAACTTCGCCGCGGCGCGGGGCGCGGTCGCGGAAGGGCTGATCGGCAAGCCGCAGGTCTTTCTCGCGCACTGTCAGGCCGGGCTGCTGAACATCGGCTCCCACGTCATCGACATCGCGCGGTACGTGCTGGGCGATCCACGGTGTGCGTGGGTGCTCGGCCAGGCGGAGCGCAAGACGAACCGCTACGAGCGCGGGGTGATCTGCGAGGACCTGTGTCAGGCCATTGTGGGCCTGGACAACGGCGCGCGCATCGCCATCGACCTGGACATGCCGGACACCGCCACCAAGCAGAACCGCAGCCTCATCGGCAGCGAGGGGATGATGCGGTTCGACGGGGATGTCACATACGTTCTCCGGGGCGGAAGCGGCGGGTGGGAGGCGCTGCCGACCGAGCCGCAGCCGGGCTTCCTCGAGGAGTTCATCGCGTGGATCGAGGGCGGACCGGAGTCGCGCTGCGCGGGCAAGCACGGCCTCGCGGAGCATGAAGTGCTGTGCGCCCTGTATGAGTCATCGATGAAGCGCGAGCTGGTCAGGCTCCCCTCGGCCTACAAGGGCTTTGCGTTGGCCGAGATGGTCACGGACGGCTCCATGCCGGCGGGCGGCGAAGCGTATGACATCCGGTCGGAGGCGGCGTTGAGGCGGGCGTTGGGATAGTGCGGTTGACGGAGACCCCGCCTGTTCCTGTGCTTGCGGGTCGCCCGACCCGCAGGCCGTCCGGACGGTCTACGGCGCGGCTCGGGCGAGCCGCAGGCACGGAACGGCAGGAACCCCAATCAGGGCGAACCGTGGACGCGACCGATGAAGAAGCTGATCGCGCTTGAGCCGGACAAGGTGGTTGTGGCTGAGGTCCAGGCGCCGACGATCGGACCGGGTGAGGTGCTGGTGCGAGCCGTGAGATCGCTGGTCAGCCCGGGCTCCGAGCTGAACCGCGTGCGGCGGCTGCCCGACGATCCCGACGACAAGTGGCCCAACCACGATCTGGGCTACGCGATGTGCGGGGAGGTCGTGGAGGTTGGGGCCGAGGTCGAGGGCTTCCGGGTGGGGGACCGGGTGGCGACGATGCAGCACCACCAGGAGCTGGTCGCCTCGTCGACGCGGCTGGACGAACTGAAGCCGACGCTGGGGATACCGGACGCGCTGACGTGGGATCAGGCGCCGTTCGTGCTGTGGGGGCGGAGCTGCTGCAACTGGACGCTGAAGGCCGACATCAAGCCCGGGGAGACGGTGGCGGTGATGGGGTTGGGTCTGGTGGGGCTGCTGATGGCGATGTGGGCGAAGTTGCAAGGGCCGGGGAAGGTGGTGGGCGTCGACCCACACGAGAGCCGGCTGGAGCTGGGGCGCAGGGCGGGGTGTGATGAGGTGGTGAACGCCGCGGAGAGCAGCTCCGTGGAGGCCGTCCGGGCCTTGACCGGAGGCCGGGGAGCCGACTGCACGTTGCACTGCGCGGCCGGACCGCACGTGGAGGCCTTCGAGCACTCGCAGCTGATGACCCGCGACCGCGGACGGATCGTATTGGTCGGGATCCACTCGCGCCCGCTCACCATCCTGCGCGGGCAGTTCCTCTGGAAGGACCTCCTGGGCGGCTGCACCGATTACGACATGGACCACGGCCTGTTCATGGTCGGGGCCGAACGGATCGCGAATGGGTCGCTGCCGGTCATGGACATCGTGACCCACAACGTGGCCTTCACCGAGGCGCCGGGGATCTACGACATGCTGAACCGCCGCGAGCACGAGGCCGGCGCCGTGCTCCTCCGGTGGGACGGCTGAGCGCATTCCCCGGGCGTAACCCCGGCGCTCGGCGCCGCTAGTGGTCTGTCACTCGTGATGGTTTGGATTGGTGGACGGCCCGTTCCGCACGCCCATCCGTCGCCGTCGTAGGACGGAGCGCTGCTCCGTCACCGTCGCCG
>VGFB01000057.1 GCA_016869015.1 Armatimonadota bacterium | reverse complement strand
TCGGTGAGTAGACCACGTACTCCTCCCCGGGGCGTGCGAGGCAAACACCGGTCCCGGCAAGCTCCCCGTGCGGCGCCATCTCCCAGAAGCGGACGCCCCCGTCATTCATGAAGCGCGCGCAGTGCCCGGCCTGATCGTAGGCCCGATCGCGCGCGGCCGCGCGGGAGGCGATGGCGGCCCGCGGGTTCCAGCCGAAGCTGGTGTCGTTCTGGTTCACCCAACCCGCTCCCGCCAGGGCAGTCTCCCACAGGCTGCGGCGAACCTCGCCCAGGGGCGGGCTCTCGCCGTCGAACTCGGGCACCGGCTCGCTGTAGAGGTACGGTCGCGGGGACGGATCGCGGAAGCCCTTCTCGAAGGTCGGGAAGTGCCCGACCCAACCATGCG
Source organism: Armatimonadota bacterium (assembly GCA_016869015.1). Classification (GTDB taxonomy): domain Bacteria; phylum Armatimonadota; class Zipacnadia; order Zipacnadales; family VGFC01; genus VGFC01. The sequence goes on along the minus strand of VGFB01000057.1, from coordinate 10,521 downwards.
GGTGCAGGGACACGGTATCGACCTTGGGGTCGTTGTGGGGGTCGTCCCCCCGCAAGTGGTCGGTGTTGGATACGAGCAGGTTGGCGCAGCGGGCCCGGAAGAAGGAGAGGAAGTGCTGCTCGTGCCGGCGGCGCTGCTCCGGGTCGTACCACTCACCCTCGTTGAACATCTCGTAGAGCACGTTTGGGCCGGGGGCCAGCTCCGCGATGAGCCGGGCGCAGAAGCGCTCCTGGAAGTACTGGTTGCGGGCGCGCCACTCCCACTCGGGGCTGAAGCTCTCGGCCATCTCCCGGTCGTAGTCCGCCAGCTCCACGTACTGGCGCGGCTCAGTGAGCGGGCCGTTGCCGAGCTCCCGGTTGAGCGGATGGCCCGCGAAGCACGTCTTCGTCCACCCGTCGTGAACCGTGATCAGCACGACGAGGCCCCGCTCCGCCGCGCGGTCCACCAGCGCCCGCAGGCGGTGGAAGTACACGTCGTTGGGGCGCAGCAGGTCCATGTCGCGGCGGTCCGGCGAGCCCGACCAGGGCCAGCACTCCGGGGCGTCGTAGCCGAGGCGTTCGTCGCGAAGCTGGAGGTCGCGGTTGGCGCCCTTGTAGGCCCACAGCATCAAGAGGTTGATGCCTCGCGCCGCCAGGGCATCCACGTAGGCGTCCTGATCGAAGTCGGCCCCGCCCTCCATCCAGCCCTGAGTGACCGAGTCGCCGATGAGCAACACCGGCCGCCCGCGCCATATCAGGTAATGCCCGGCCTGCGCGCCGTCGCGATGCACGGCGACTAGGCTGTCGGCCCCCGATAGATCGCACCCCACAACGAAGCAGAGCCCGATGGCTGCTGTGATGGGCCGGATGCACACCGGATGACACCCCCAGGCGCCGAGGCGCGCGCTCCACTTCGCCGCCCCTGGGCACCCCGCCCCTTAGGCGCCAGGGCTTGACGATAGGGGGCTCGCCCCGCTACCATGCAGAAGGACCTCCGCCCCCACAAGACGAAACGACTCACTACCCTCGAGGACGGACGCCGATGAGCAGCGCAGCCCTTCCCGCAACAGCCAGCAAGCTCCTGCACATCGGGTCACATCGGACGTGCGACTGCCTGGAGCGCCACATCAACTGCCTCTCCGCGAAGGAGTGGCTCAAGGCGCAGATCGGCGTCTGGCAGTTCTACTATGAGGGCCGCGACATCCGCGACAAGGAGCAGCACCCTGCCACCTTCCCCATCGCCCTCTCGTCCCGCTGCATCGAGTTGTTCACGCACCGGGGGGAGCTCGTGCTCGACCCCTTCGTCGGCAGCGGGACAACCCTCGTCTCGGCGCGGGACCTCCAGCGCAACGCTCTAGGGTTTGACCTGCAGCAGAGCTACGTGGACCTGGCAGCCGACCGACTGAACCAGCTGAGCTTGTTCCACGACTACGAGCAGGTCGCCGTATGCGACGACGCGCGCAACATCCCGGACTACCTGGAGCCGGGCTCCGTCTCGCTCATCGTGACCTCCCCGCCGTACGCCAACCTGCTGAACCGCAAGCGGCTCAACAAGTCACGCCGCGGGTCCGAACGACGCAACTCGCAGTACCATAGGGTGGAGCAGTACTCGCAGGACCCGCGGGACCTGGGCACGCTGGCTCTGGAGGAGTACGCCGAGGAGATGGCCGGCATCTTCGGGCGGTTGCTGCCGCTGCTGCGGCCGAAGGCGCACTGCGTCATCAACGTGCCCGACATGTGGTGGGAGGACCAGCGGATCACGATCCACATCTCGCTGGTCGAGGCGCTGCGGTCGGTGGGCTACGAGCTCCGCAACATCATTATCTGGGATCGCACGAACATCGTCAACCGCATCGGCATCTTCGGCTGGCCCAGCAACTACATCACCATGGGTGTCACCTTCGAGTACCTGCTGGACTTCTGGAGACCTCCCCCTGATGAGTGACCTGAAGGCGCGAACCCAGGCCCTCATGAAGCGTGTGCGGCAGAGCGGCGGGCTCCCGAGTTCGCAGGAGATAGTGGGGGCCGCCTTCGGCCGCCTGGGACTCGCCCAAGACACCATCGCGCCGGGGGAAGTCCTCGCACGATTCAACGCCCTGCTACACAGCGTGTGGGCTGAGACGCTGCTGGTCCTGGAGGCACACGAGACCCGCTCCTACGCAGAGGGCATCCCGCGCGAATTGATGGCCGAGTACCCCGACGACTTGTGTGACGCCGAAGTGGTAGCGCAGATGCACGGTTTCAGCGCCGGCGTGTTGCGGCTCTTCGGGGCCTGGTACCCGCCACTGCGGGAGTGCTTCTTGAGCGTGAGCCAGAGTCGCAAGTCCCGGGGCGGGAAGGACTTCGAGCTGCAGATCGAGCGCCTGCTGGACTTGGCGCAGGTACCCTATGAGCCCCAAGAGGCGGAGAACCGCACCGACCTTGTGCTCCCCGATGTGGCGACATGCCAGCGCAACCGCCGCGTGTCGATGGTGGTCTCCATCAAGCGCACCCTCCGCGAACGCTGGCAGGAGGTCGCCGAGGAACTCTTCAACCTGCAGTCACCGAACGTGTTCCTGTTCACCGCCGATGAGAGCGTCACAGCCACTCACGCGCAACGGATCTGCGGCGACTACAACATCCACCTGGTCGTCTGGGACCACGTGAAGCAGACGAAGTTCCCCGATAACGCGGGCGTGCTGTCCTACACTGAGTGGGCTACCGACGAGCTTCCCGCCCTCAGAGACCGGTGGGAGCGCAGCGGCCACTGAGGTCCCTCCCGCGCCGTGCTACGCGGCCCCCAGTCTCTCCCTCGCCGCTTTCAGATCGATGGGTTTGCGGATGTCCATGGCGAGGCTGGGGGCGTCCACGATGACGGCCGCGGCGGAGACGCCCAGGGCTTTCTCGGCGGCCTGAGAGACGTCCCGGAGACTCATCCGGCCCGCGTTGAGGGACAGCAGCACCAGCGGGTTCACCATCATCGCCAGCCGCCACGGCTCGCGGCGGATCTGCGCCGCCTGCGCGATGATCTCCGGTCGGGCGACCAGCTGGTCGCGGTTCACGTACAACGCATTGCCGCCGGTCACCTCACCCTCCGCGAGGCGGAAGTAGGTCCGGCGGAGGTCCGGGAACGCGGCTTCACACGAGGTCCGCAGCAGCATCGGGTAGACCACGTCCACCCCCGTGGCCTCGGCGGCTTCCACGAACGTGTCGAGGTCCTCCGGGGTCAGGAAGGGCAGGTTACCGGGCAGCAGCACGACGGGCCCGCCCTCCTCGCAGACCATCAGGCCTGCGAGGAGGTTCGCGTCCGGGGACTCGCACGCCGGCAGGTCGAGGTCCGCCCCGAACGGGGCGGCCGGGGATTCCCCGCCCCCAACCATGACTACGCGACCGATGCGGGCGCTGCCCCTCACCGCCTCGATCACCCGCCGGACGAGCGGCTTCCCGGCGATCTCGACCAGCGGCGCGCTCTGCTCGCCCAGCTCCGAGGGCGCGGTGAAGCCCGTCTCACAAGTCGCCAGCACGACGGCATGAAGGCCATCCCCTGCCAAGGCCATGCTCCTCGGTCGTCATCGGGTTGTCAGCGTAGACCCCGCGCGCCTGTTGGACACGCGGGGAGAGGAGTCCTTCGCCGGGCCGCACAGGTCATCCGGTCTTCCCGTCGAATGTTGTGCCCGAGGTGAGCTCCCTTGTCGGTGTCTCGTGCCGAGCGACGGCGGATGTTGAGCGGGTTGGCGTTCTGCTCGCCCGTGATCGTGGGGCTGCTGCTGTTCATGGCCTATCCGATTGTGGCGTCGCTCGTGTACAGCTTCTGTCGGTACAGCGTGCTGCGGCCGCCGACGTTCGTGGGCGGCGCGAACTACGCGCATTTGGCGCATGACGAGCTGTTCTACAAGTCCCTCGTGAACACGGGCTTCTACGCGGCGATTGCGGTACCGCTGGGGATCGCGGTGGCCCTCGGGCTGGCCTTGCTGCTGAACGCCAAGATCCGCGGGCTGCCGCTGTACCGCACGTTCTTCTACGTGCCCTCGATCGTGCCGATGGTCGCAAGCTCGGTGCTGTGGATCTGGCTGTTCAACCCCCAGTCCGGCGCGATCAACGCGGTGCTGCGGCCGCTGATGGGGGCGCTGGGGCTGGGGGAGCCGCCGGGATGGCTGGCCGATCCCGCGTGGTCGAAGCCCGCGATCATCCTGTGGAGTGTGTGGGGCGTGGGCGGGGCGATGGTGATCTACCTGGCGGGCCTGCAGGATGTGCCGCAGGAGCTGTACGAGGCGGCGGAGGTCGACGGGGCGGGGCCGTGGCGCAAGTTCCGCAACATCACGCTGCCCTTCATGAGCCCGCACCTGCTCTTCACCTTCATCATGGGCCTCATCGGCGCGTTCCAGTTCTTCACGCCCGCCTACGTGATGACCAACGGGCAGGGCGGGCCGGTGGATTCGACGCTGTTCTACTCGCTGTACCTCTTCCAGGTCGCCTTCTTCGATTTCAAGATGGGCTACGCGTGCGCGATGGCGTGGATTCTGTTCCTGCTGATCCTGGCGGCGACCCTCCTGATCTTCCGCAGCTCGGCTCGGCACGTCTACTACGCGGGCGGAGAGAGAGGGTAAGGGATGGCCGCCGGCGCCCCTGCGCTGGTGGGCAGGTGCGAAGACGCGCTCGGCGAAGGGGCGCGGTGTGGGCGGGCGGTCCGTCCCGCGCGCCGTGAGGCATGAAAGGAGCTGGAAGATGGCTCTCGTGGATCTTCGCGGACAGGCGAAGCTGAAGTCGCCGACGGCGATGGTGAAGCACCTCAACGAGTTCTCCCTCGACCTGCGCTTCTCGGCGGGGGTGTGGTTCTTCTCCCCCGGCGGCGGGCGGTTCCACGATTCGTACCTCGACCGCAAGCTGACGATGGAAGAGACCATGGAGCTGGCGGCGGGGCTGAAGCCCTACGGGCTGTGCGGCCTGGAGGCGCACTACCCGAACGAGGTGTCGGAGGACAACTTCGACCTGTGGAGGAGCTTCATCCAGGACACCGGGCTGAAGCTGGTGATGCTGGCGCCGTTCATCTTCTACGACCGGCAGTTCGAGTGGGGCGCGCTGTCCTCCCCGCTGCCGAAGGCGCGGAAGGCGGCGATCCGGCGCACGGTCGAGACGCTGCAGATGTGCAAGCGGCTCGATGTAGAGATCGCGGTCACGTGGCCGGGCATCGACGGGTATGAGAACCCCTTCGGCATCGACCTCGCGTCGGCGAGGCGGCGGTTCTGCGAGGGCCTGGCGGAGGCGATGGATGCGGTGCCGGGGGTGCGGGTCGCCGAGGAGCCGAAGCCGTACGAGCCGCGCGGGCACATCCTCTACGGCACGACGGCCGAGGGGCTGCTGATGGGGCTGCGGACCGAGAGCCTGCTGACGGACCCGAAGAACACGAAGTTGCTCGACCAGGGGCACGCGATGGTGTGCCTGAACCCCGAAGTCGGGCATGTCCACATGGGCTACGAGGACCTGCCCTGCTCGCTGAGTCTCATCCTCGAGCACGGGCGCCTCGCGCACACCCACTGGAACTCGCAGCCGCTGGGCAACTACGACCAGGACCTGAACGTGGGGGTCGTGAGCCCCGAGCAGACGGAGGCGGCGCTGTACGTCCTGAAGATGCACGGTTACGGGGGCTACTTCGGCCTCGACCTGAACCCCGAGCGCATGCCCGTGCGTCAGGCCTTGCTGAACTGCATGGACGCGATGAGGGCGATGAACGACCGCATCGACTCCCTCGACCACGAGGCCATCGTCTGGGCCACCAACCACCCGGACAAGGCGCGCGGCTACATCGAAGCCGCCCTCATCCGCGCGAGATACCCCCGGGCCAAGGGCCTCTCGCCGATGGTGAGGTTGGAGAGGTAGGGGGGCGGCTCTCGGAGCGCCTCGAACCGCGATGCCGCATGGAGCGTATAAGGGATCGTGCGCAGTAACCCGAAGTCCCCCCAACTGGATCTGCCGGAGCGGGTGCCGATCACACCGGGCGAGGCCGTCGACGGCGGGCTGCGCGAGCGCGTGGCGTCGGTGCTCGACGAGGGCGAGGAGCTGGTGCTGGTCGCGGAGTCGGACCTCGGGCCCGACGGCGCGTTCGGCCGGCAGTGGCTGGTCGTGACGTCCTCGCAGCTGCTGATCTTCGGGCCGGAGATCGAGGGCGACGGCGCGCCGCGGACGGTCATCGCGCTGCAGGACGTGGAGGGCTCGACGGTCGAGATGCTGGTCGGGCGCGCCGTGATGCAGGTGACGCTCGACGGTCAGCCGGTGGATCTGATCAGCTACTCGCACTCCTGCGGGGCGGCGTTCAGCCGGCTGTCGCGGGCGATCGACGACCTGAAGAAGAACGAGAAGGCCATCGACGTCGCCAGGCTGATCAAGCCCCCGGAAGACGAGAAGGTCTGCGAGAAGTGCGGGCGGGTCTTGCCGCCCTGGTCGTCGAACTGCCCGGCTTGCGTGCCGCGCGGGCAGATTCTCCGGCGGCTGTTCACCTACCTCAAACCGTACTGGCACGTCGGCCTCGCGGCGCTGCTGCTCTCCTTCGCCACTGCCGCCCTCGAGCTCGCTCCGCCCCGCCTGATGGGGCGCTTGATTGACGGCGCGATCAGCATCCCCGCCGACCAGGTCGTGCCCCCCGTGGCCGAGCGCCTGTCCGTGCTCCTGCAGGTCATCGTGATGCTGCTGTTGGTGCGGGCCGGGTCGACCCTCCTGGGCATGGGCCACGGCTGCATCATGATCTGGCTCGGCGGGCGCATCACCTTTGACGTGCGCTCGCAGCTCTACCGAGCCATGCAGCACCTGGCGATGAAGTTCTTCGACAAGAAAGAGACCGGCGGCCTCATGTCCCGCATCACGCGGGATAGCGACTACATCCACCACCTCTGCGCGGAGGGCGCGGAGGTCATCGTGCGGGACGGGCTGCTGGTGATCGGAATCGCGGTGATGCTGTTCGTCACCGATTGGCGCATGGCGCTCTGGGTGATGATCCCGGCGCCTCTCATCGCCATCGGCACCGCGATCTTCTGGCGGCGGGTGCACCGCATCTACCACCGGCTCTGGCACCGCTGGTCGAAGCTCTTCTCGCGCATCAACGAGGCGATCTCCGGGGTGCGCGTCGTGAAGGCCTTCGCCCAGGAAGAGCGCGAGGTCGACTCGGTGAACTCGCGGGCCTTCGACCTCTTCCAGGCCGGAGTGCGGGCGGATCGGGTCTGGGCCGTCTACTTCCCGATGATCGGTCTGTCCATCGCGCTGACGCAGTTGGTGATCTGGTGGATCGGCGGTGGGCGCATCATCGGCGGCACCGGTTTCACCCTCGGCAACCTGATGAGCTTCTTCTTCTACGTGAACATGTTCTACGGACCGCTGCAGTCGCTCACGCGGCTGAACGACTGGATGCAGCGGGCCTTCACGGCCGCCGAGCGGGTGTTCGAGGTGATCGACACCGAGCCGGAGGAGTACGAGAAGGCGGAGGCCGTGGCGGCTCCGCAACTCAAAGGTCATGTGAAGATCGAGGACGTGACCTTCGGGTATGACAAGGCGGTGCCCGTGCTGCAGCATGTCTCGCTGGACGTGGCGCCGGGCGAGATGATCGGTCTGGTCGGGCACTCGGGGGCGGGCAAGAGCACGCTGATCAACCTGATCTGCCGCTTCTACGACGCCGATGACGGCATCATCGAGATCGACGGCGTCGACATCCGGAACCTCCGACTGACGGACCTGCGGAGTCAGATCGGGGCGGTGCTGCAGGAGCCGTTCCTGTTCAACGGGAGCATCTCCGACAACATCGCCTACGGCAAGCCGGACGCCAGCCCGGAGGAGATCATCCGCGCCGCCCGGGCGGCCAACGCGCATGAGTTCATCATCCGGATGCCCGACGGCTATGACACGGTCGTGGGCGAGCGCGGGGCGCGGCTGTCCGGGGGCGAACGGCAGCGCATCAGCATTGCCCGGGCCATCCTGCACGACCCCGCGATCCTCATCCTCGACGAGGCAACGGCCTCGGTCGACACGGAGACGGAGCAGCAGATCCAGGAGGCCATCGGACGGCTCATCTCCGGCCGCACCACCTTCGCCATCGCCCACCGGCTCAGCACGCTACGCAACGCCAACCGCCTCCTCGTGCTGGAGCACGGGAAGACGGCCGAACTGGGCACCCACGACGAACTCCTCGAGCAGCGCGGCACCTACCACAAGCTCGTGGAGCTGCAGCGACAGGTCTCGGCGGTGAAGGTGGTGGACGGGTAAGGCAGGTCTCAGGTCCGGGGTCTCGGGTCTCACAGCACTGGCCTGCGGCCCAGCGGGCCGAGCCGCACTGCGACCGTCGCCGTCGACACGAGACCAGAGACCCGAGACGCCGTTGTACACCGTGAGGCAAGCATGAGGGAGATCGTTCAGCTCCGGAACCTCACGAAGCAGTTCCGCAACGTCACGGCGGTGTGGAACCTCTCGCTGTCGCTGGAAGAGGGCGACATCTTCGGGTTCATCGGGCCGAACGGCGCGGGCAAGACCACCACGATCAAGATGCTCGCCACGCTGCTGCGCCCCACCTCCGGCGCCGCGGTCATCGACGGCCACGACGTGACCCTCGACCCCGGCGCGGTCCGCAGCGTCGTGGGCTACATGCCCGACGACTTCGGCGTCTACGACGACATCCGCGTCTGGGAGTATCTCGACTTCTTCGCCGCCGCCTACCGCATCCCCCGCTCTCAGCGCCGTCAGGTCATCGACGACGTGCTGACCCTCACCGACCTGCAAACGAAGCGCTCCTCGTACGTCGATGAGCTTTCCCGGGGAATGAAACAGCGCCTCTGCCTGGCGAAGACCCTCGTTCACGACCCGAAGGTGCTGCTGTTGGATGAGCCGGCCTCGGGGCTCGACCCCCGCGCGCGCATCGAGATCCGCGAGCTGCTCAAAGAGCTGCAGGCGATGGGCAAGACGATCTTCATCAGCTCCCACATCCTGGCGGAGCTCTCGGAGTTCTGCAACAAGATCGGGATCATCGAGAACGGACAGCTGGTCGTGGGCGGCGACGTGCACGAGATCATCGATCGCATCAAGGGCAACCTCCGGCGGGTCTGCCTCGTCGTACAAGGTGACGCCGACATGGCGACGCGCATTCTGGCGCAGCAGCCGGGGATCGGGCAGATCGAGCGGGAAGATCACGCCATCAAGGCCGAGTTCTCGGCGGACGAGGACGAACTCCCGCGCCTGCTGACGGCGTTGGTACAAGCAGGAGTCCAGGTCCGCTCCTTCGGCGAGGAGGAGATGGACCTCGAGGACATCTTCATCCGGCTGACGAGAGGGATCGTCTCGTAACGGCGGGAGTTGCAGCGTTGCGGAGAGGCGGAGAACGGCGAAGGCGACGGCAGAGGCGAGGAGGCAAGCGAGGCGGGGTGCCTGGTCAGCGAGGGACGGGGGCGGGCGAGGCGCGGCGAATGGTGTTCAGCCCCCGAACGGGGGCGGGAGATGGCTAGCCGTGGGCGCAGCCCACGGAACCGGGCCGCCCTCCCCTTTCCCGGCCCCGTAGGGGCCGGCGGGCCCGGCGTCTCTCCGCCGGCCGACCTGCGGGGCGGGGAGGGCTCGGGGGCTGCCTCCTCGCTAGGCCCCGAATGGGCGACGGGGAGCGCTGAGGTCCACGGGTAAGAACTGCGAAAGGGGCGGGCCGTGTGAGCGTGCGGAGCTGGGGGCGCGACGAGTTGCTGGCGGCTTTCAACCTGTACTGTCGGACGCCATTTGGCCGCCTGCACCGGCTGAACCCGGACGTTATCGCTCTGGCCCGCGGGCTTGGCAGGACGCCGTCCGCCGTGGCAATGAAGCTCTGCAACTTCGCGAGTCTCGATCCCGCTCAGCAGGAGCGACAGGTCTCGGGCCTGCGCAACGCGAGCCGAGCCGACCGCGAGGTCTGGGAGGAGTTCTCAGCCCATCCAGAGAGCGTGGCGGTTGAGAGCCAGGAGTGCATCCAGAGGGTTGTCGGTGCCCTACCGCCCGGGGCGATCATCGGGGATGACCAGCTCGCGGCCGTACCCGAGCGCACCGAGGCGGTGAGGGAAGCGAAGGTCCGGCTGGTGCAGGGCTTCTTCCGGGCTGCAGTCCTCGCCAGCTACGGCTCGGAGTGCGCGATGTGCGATCTATCAATGCCCGATCTCGTGAACGCGAGCCACATCGTGCCTTGGCGTGTCGACAGCCAGCGTCGTGCCGACCCTCGCAACGGCCTCGCGCTGTGCGTTCTGCACGACCGCGCGTTTGATCGAGGCCTGGTCGCGGTAGACGAGACCCTACGCATCGTGGTGTCGTCGCGTCTACGGGTGGTTGAGGGCAGCACCGTGTGCCAGGTGGCCTTCCTGAGCCGTGAGGGGGCCACCCTACGTCCCCCGACCCGGTTCGCGCCCGACCAGAGCGCATTGGCGTACCACCGTGAGCACGTGTTCCGGTAGAGCGGCGCGCGAGATCACGACGGCGTGTGCGGAAGGGAATCACCACCATGCCACCCGAGCTTGAGCTGAGGGCGAAGCTGGGAGCGATTGGGCGGCGGCTTCGGTGGCTGACCATCGAGGAGCGTCTC
>VGFB01000056.1 GCA_016869015.1 Armatimonadota bacterium | reverse complement strand
ATTCTCACCCGGAGGGGGGCCTCGCGCGCCACGAAGCCCAGGGCCAAGTCGGTCAGCTCCAGGGCGGTGGGGCCCGAGAGCGTCTCCTCCATGGCTCCCGGCGCGTAGACCCACACCGCGGTCTTGCCGTCGCGCGCAACGTGCTTGCGTACCGCCTCGCGGGCCTCCTGGTCGAGGTAGAAGGCGTTCGGGAAGAGATACAGCTTGTAGTCCGGCACGCGGCCGGCGATCAGGTCATCCAGCAGCCATGCGTCGCAGGGCGCGCCGAGCCGCCCGAGCGAGTCCCACTGCCCGGCGAGCAGCGGCTGTGACAGGGCCTTGCCCTCGGCGAGGTAGGCGAGGCTGAAGTGGTCGAGGATGAGGGCGATCTCCGCCACCGACGCGCGGTCGCCGGCGGTCGCCGGCGGCGGTTCCCACGGCTCGGCACCACCGTACCACAGCGCTCCGCCGAGGGCCTCCATCTGCGCGGCGGCGAGGGTCGGGTCGAGGGGCGCGTCCATGGGGAGGACCTCGCCGATCGGCACCTTGCCGTGGGCCTTCACCGAGGCAACCACCGCGGCCGGGAGGCTGAGCCCGCGCCCCGCTTCGCCTTCGGGGGCCAGGAACGGCGCGGCAACGAGGTCGATCTCGGCGGACGTCAGCACCCGATCCAGCGCCAAGTGCCCGGCGTTGGGCAGCGCGGCCGGAGAGCGGACATGCTCGAGGAAGTGCCCGTAGGAGACGCCGACCAGCTTCCGGCCCTCACTGGCCGACTTGGCTGCCGCGGCGAGCTCGCAGATGAACCCGGCGACCTCCTCGGCGTGGAACAGGTTGTAGTCGGCCACCTCCGGCGCCGCGGCCGGGTCCAGCACGGCCCCGGAGGGGTGCGCGGCGCGAGCTTCGCCGGAGGGGACCCTCACATCATCCCAGGAGAGGACCGTCGGGATTGGCGGTTCCTCGCCGGCGAGGCCCGGGATGGGGTTCACGATCTCCTGCCACTTCACGCGCAGCGTGCGGACATCGCCGTACTTCTCCCGCAGCCAGGCCGTGAACGCCCGGCGCTGGGGACGGCTGTAATCCGCATAGAGCCCCTCCGCGGCGCCCCAGTACCGCCAGCGCCCGTCCTCGCCGCCCGCCAGCTGGTAGCCGATCACGCGCTCGGCATAGGGTGACTGCTCGACGTGCGCCACGAAGCGTCGCATCGCCTCCTGGGCATCGGTTCGCCACTTCGTCGAGGCGAGGGAGGCGAACGTCTCCTCGGTCCTCAGTCCATCGACCCTCACGGCGTGGCGCCCGTGGGAGAAGAGGATCAGCTCATTCGGGTTCTCGGCGTCCCACCAGTCCGGAGCCTCGAGGAAGACGCGTAAGATGAGCCGCGCCTCAGGTCGGGCCTTGAGCGCCTCAATGACGCGGCGGTCCAGGGCCTCGTAGTCCCATTCGTCTCGGCTTGGCCAGACATCCGGCGCGCCGCCATAGGGATCGTGTGCGGCGGTGGCCGGGACGATCAGCAGGGCCCCGGGCCCCTCGACGCCAAGTCGGCCGCACAAGGGCACGATCGTGTCGCCGATCATCGCGGCGGGCGCGCCCTCGTGCTCGGCAATCACAACGGTCGTACGCTCGGCGGCTCCGCCCTCCACCAGCAGCGGCACGCCCAGCGCCGCTTCGCCGGAGAGTGCCAGTCCAGGGGCCCTCACCCGCAACAGGTACTCGCCCCCGGCCAGGAACCTCGGCAGGGCCAGCGTGACCGGTTCGCTTGTCTGCTCCTCCCCCGCCGGCCAAGCCGTGGTCGGCGTCCGGAACGAGACCGGGCTCTCCGCCAGGACGGCGGCGCCGCCGCTCACCGCGAGGGTGACGGGGTAGTTGCGGAGGAGCCTGCTCGGCGCTCGAACGCGGAGCGTAAGTCGAACAGATGTTTCACGTGAAACACTGTCCAACGCGACGGAGTCCGGAGCCTCGATGGCCACGATCTCGAGCTCCTCGGGAGGCGCCAGGTAAGCCGTCAGGTCGTCGAGGTACAGCGTGCACGTCCCCTCGGCAGCGCGCGACTCGGCGATCAGCTCGAGCCGCCGCAAAGGGAACTGCAGTGGTGCGTCGGCCCCGTCGAGCGGCCGGAGGTCATCGGTCAGGAAGAGCAGGGCCCGCCAGGCTCGCGAATCGTCGATCGGTGTTCGCTCCGACGCGAAGGCACGTCCTTCGCCGTCGATCACCTGCAGGCGCACGTCCCTGGCGCAGTCCTCCGGGTTCTTCACCCACAGGCCCACCGCGCCGCGCCCCTTCAGGGGCCCGGGCGCATGAGCAAGGCGGAGCTCGTCGACGCCCTCGCCGGCGGCGAAGCTCCAGACCACGCTGCGACCCGTGTGCTTCACGGCGTCGGTCGTCGACAGCTTGCCGCCGGGGCCGGCTTCGAAGTCGGCGGCAGACTCGCAGGCGTCGATGACCGCGGCGTCCCAGCCCGCCGGTGGCTCGGCCTGAGCGCCGACCACGGCGGCCAAGCCGATGGCGATCGCCCCGCCGATGATGCGGCGCATGATCTGCTCCCCCAGGCGGAGGTCAGGCAAACGTCCCCTCCACGATCTCGCGACGCGCGCGTTCCATCAGGCGCGTGTAGAACCACAGGTTGTGGTAGGTCACCAGCCGCGCCGCGAGGATCTCCTTCGCCTTGTAGAGGTGGCGGATGTAGGCTCGGGTGTAACCCCGGCAGGTCGGGCACTCGCACGCCGGGTCGAGCGGGCCGAAGTCTTCCGCGTACGGGGCGGCGTCCACGTTGAGCCGCCCCTCGCTCGTGACCGCCGACCCGTTGCGGCCAAGCCGCGTGGGCAGCACGCAGTCGAAGAGGTCGGCCCCGGATCGGAGGCCCTCGAGGATGTCCTCCGGGTAGCCGACGCCCATGAGGTGCCGCGCGCGGTCCTGGGGCAGCGTCTCACAAGCGACGGCCGTCAACTCGGCGGTCAGCGCCTTGGGCTCGCCGAGGCTCAGGCCTCCGAGGCAGAAGCCGTCCGGGGCGAGGTCAGCGATCGACTCGGCGCTCTCGCGGCGCAGGGCGGCGCTCATGCCCCCTTGCACGATCCCGAAGATCAGCTGATCGACCCGAGTGCGCGCCTCAAGGCCCCGCCGGGCCCACTCCCGCGAGCGTTCCATCGCTCGGCGCACCGTGCTCTCCTCGGCGTCGAGAGGCACGGGCTCGTCGAGGGTCACGGCGATGTCGGGCCCGAGGGCCTCCTGGATCCCGATCACGCTCTCGGGCGTCAGCCGTCGCGTGCTTCCGTCGAGGTGGCTGGTGAAGGTGACTCCGTCATCGTCCACCTTGCGGAGGCCCTGGAGCGAGAAGACCTGGTACCCGCCACTGTCGGTGAGAAGCGGCCGGGGCCAGTTCATGAAGGCGTGCAGCCCGCCTGCCCGCCGCACGATCTCCTCACCGGGTCGCAGGTGGAGGTGGTAGGTGTTCGCGAGGGCGATGCGGACCCCGATCGCCTCCAGCTCCTCGGGCAGGATGGCCTTCACCGTGCCCTGCGTGCCGACGGGCATGAACGCGGGAGTCGGCACGTCCCCGTGGGCGGTGTGCAGCCGCCCGGCGCGGGCGCGTCCGCATTGCGCCTCGATGGCGAAGCAGTCCCGGCTCATCGGTCGGTCTCCGCGGTCCGTCGCAGCGCTTCCAGGACTCGCGCGAAGTCCTCCGGCGGGTCGGCCTGGAAGTCCATCGGCTCGCCGGTCACCGGGTGCGAGAACGTCAGCCGCCGCGCGTGCAAGGCCTGGCCCTCCAGCGCCTCCACAGCCTCCCGCAGGGGTGTCGGCGCCGACTGCGGCAACGGTCGCTGCCTCCCGTAGAGCGGATCGCCGAGCACGGGATGGCCAAGGTGGCTCATGTGCACGCGGATCTGGTGAGTCCGCCCGGTCTCCAGGTTCAGCTCCACCAGCGAGGCCGCGCGGCCCGCCTTGCCGGCATCCCGGCCGATGGGGAAGGCCTCGAGGACCCGGTAGCGAGTAGCGGCTTCCCGCCCCCCCGGCACAACGGCCATCATCTGCCGCTGCTGAGGGTGGCGGCCGATGGGAGCCGAGACGCGCCCCTCGGCGGGCCTCGGCTCGCCCCACACGAGAGCCCAGTAGATCCGCTTCGCCGCGCGTTCGGCGATCTGCTCGGCGAGGCCGCGGTGAGCGGCGTCGGACTTCGCGGCCACCAACAACCCGGAGGTCTCCTTGTCGAGCCGATGCACGATGCCCGGGCGGACCTCCCCGCCGATCCCCGACAGGTCGGTGCAATGGGCAAGCAGGGCGTTCACCAGCGTCCCGCGTGGGTTCCCCGCCGCCGGATGGACGACCATCCCGCTCGGCTTGTTGATGACGATCAGGTGCGCGTCCTCGTGGACCACGTCGAGCGGAATGGCCTCGGGCGCGACGTCGGTCGGCTCGGGCGGAGGGATCGACAGCAGCACGCGATCGGCCTCCCTGACCCGTTCCGACGGCCTGGCGCCGATCCCGTTCAGCAGGCAGTGGCCCTCCGCGATCAACCGCTGGACGGCGGCGCGGGAGAGGTCGGCAGCGAGCTCCGCCACCGCCTGATCCAGCCGCCGCCCCGCCAGCCCGGCCGGGACCGTGTACTCGCGCTCTTCCGCATCCTCGAGAAGGTGGTCCATCGTGAGTCAGGCCGAGATCAGGGACCGGCACCCATCCCCGCCGATGTCCAGCGCCGGTCTCCAGTGGTCTGTCAGCGGTGATCCCTGTAGTTGCCGTTTGTCGTCGTGGGTCGGCCTCACCAGAGCCGACGTCGTCCGGCATTGATCTGAAGGCTCTGTCGGCTCTGGTGAGCCGACCCACGAAGACCCAGTACTTCACGGCTGACGGGGCACTAGCTCCGGCCCTTCCTGCCCTTCCGCTCCGCCTTCGAGGGCTCGCGCGGCGCCTCGGGAGCCGGCAACGGGTACCCCACACGCTTGCGCGTCAGCCACAGGAGAGCGATCGAGATGACGATCAAGGCGATCGACGCCGCCTGGGCCTGGGTCAGCGCAGGAAGCCAGCTCCACGGGTCGGCGGAGTGATCCCGCCGGAAGACCTCGTCGGCCGACCTCGCCACCGACGAGAGGGCCAGAAACCACAGCCCCAGGTGCCCCGGCACGCGGATGCGCGGCGCCAACCACAGCAGGAGGAGTCCGATGAGGATGTGCTCCAGGCTCGAGTAGAGCTGCGTCGGGTGCACGGCGCCGGCGACCTTGTCGTGGACGAAGTCGACGCTCCACGGCAGGTCGGTGGGCCCTCCCGCGCAACAGCCGTTGAGGAAGCAGCCGATCCGGGCCAGCGCATAGCCGAAGGCGACCGAGGGGGCGACGAGGTCGATAGCAGGAGCGGGGCGGATGCCTCGGCGCCGGGAGAACAGCCCGCCGCCCAACACGCCCCCGATCAACCCCCCGTGGAACGACAGGCCGCCCTCCCAGACGTTGAGGACGGCCCGGGGGTCCTGAGCGTACTCGTCTCCCCAGTTGAGGGCGATGTACAGCAGTCGCGCGCCGAGGATGCTGCCGAAGAGGATGAACAGCGACAGGTCGATGATGTTGAGGGGCTCGATCCGGTAGCGAGGCGCCCGCGCACAGGCCATGCCGATGCCCGCCGCGAAGGCCAGCATCAGCATCACGCCGTAGGCGCGCACCTGGATGGGGTGGAGGAAGCGGGTGAGGACGTAGAAGACGACGGCGATCGCCACCCCCAGCCCGGCGGCGACAGCCAGGGACCTGGCGAACTCGCCGGGCTCGATGCGGCCGAGGCGCTGCTCCCGCCACACCAGCGCGGCCGCCGCGCCCACCAGCAGCGCAGCCATCAGCAGCGCGTGCCACGGCGAGAGGCTCTGGATCTCAAACAAGGTGGACCGCATGTGGGTCACGCAGACGGGGAGGCGGATTGCGGCCCGGAGGAGCCGGGCTCATCGGTCGTCTCGGCAGGCCCGCGTCGGTCGCCGTCGGCCTTGCCGGTCAGCAGGCAGTAGCCGATCAGAACGGCGCCGACGGTGATGCAGATGTCCGCCACGTTGAACGTGGGCCAGGTGTAGGTGCGGGTCAGCTGCACGTCGATGAAGTCGACGACCCGGCCGTGGAACAGCGTGGGGCCCCGGAACACGCGGTCCACGAGATTGCCGAGGGCTCCGCCGACCTGCAGCGCCAGTCCGATCCACAGCGGCCGACAGGCCGCAACCTTCCGCCCGTAGAGCAGGAGAATGGCAATGATGATGACGCCCGCCACGATGAGACCGACGGTGGCCGTGGGCAGCAGACCGAAGGCGGCGCCGGGGTTGCGGGCGTGGGTCAGCGAGAGGAACCCGGGGATCACCGCCACTCGCGCACCCAGGGCCAGACTCCCCACGACGGCCCACTTCACCAGCTGATCGGCGGCCAGGGCTGCCGCCGCAATCAGGTAGAAGGCCGCCGGTAAGGAGGGGGCGGTCACCGGCGCTCCATGCGCTCCTGGCATTCCACGCACATCGTCGCGTAGGGGAGGCGCTCCAGGCGCGCCACCTTGATCGGTCCCCCGCAGTTGTCGCACACGCCGTAGGTGCCCTTCTCCAGCTTCTCGATCGCGGCGTCGATCTCCTCAACGAGGCTGCGCAGGTTCTCCTCCAGGGCCATGTCGGTGCCCCGATCGAGGGTCTCGGTGGCCGCGTCGCTGGCGGCATCATCGAAATCCCCGTCCTCCGCTCCGGCGTCCACCAGTTCCTCGCCCCGCGACTCCATCCGCTCCAACGAGGCCCGCAGCCGCGCACGCTCCTCCATCAGGCGCTTCTTGAACTCCGCAATCCGCTTGGTTGAGAGTGCCTGCTTCCGTGGGGACAACCGCGTCCTCCTAACCTTCGCGCCGCCCCGGCCGCGTGCGGCGCACGCCGTGATGGTGTCGTCGGCACCGGAATGTACGCCAAGTGGCCGTAGAGTATAGACTGTGGGTACCGCGCTCGTCAAGCCTCGCCAAGCCCTCGAATCGCGGCCCCTCGGCGGCACACCCCGTGCGACGCGCACGGGCCCCGGGACGTTCCGTCCGGGGCCCGTGGGGTTCGCTCTCACTTGGCGCGTTACCTGCCGTCGGCCGTCAGAACAGGCCGAGCGTCTCGCCCTTCTTGTCGATGTCGACCTTCCAGCCGGCGGGGGCGCTGGGCAGGCCGGGCATCGTGGACATCTCGCCGCAGAGCGGGTAGAGGAACCCGGCTCCGGCAGAGGGGCGGATCTCACGGACCGGCAGCGTGAAGCCGGTCGGCGCGCCCTTCAGCGAGGGGTCGTGAGACAGGGACAGGTGCGTCTTCGCCATGCAGATCGGCAGGCGGTCCAGCCCGAAGGCCGTGTAACGTTTGATCTGCTCCTCGGCCGTCGCGCTGAAGTCCACATCGGCCGCGCCGTAGATCTGCGTGGCGATCGCCTCGATCTTCTGCTTGATCGACCAGCTGTCCGGGTACAGGAGCTTGAAGGCGCTTTTCTCCTGGCAGGCCTCGACCACCAGGTGGGCCAGGTCCACTCCGCCCGCGCCGCCGTAGGCCCAGACCTCGATCGGCGCGCAGCGGGCCCCCGCGGCCTCGGCGATCTCCTTCACCAGCGCGACCTCGTTGTCGGTGTCGTCCTTGAAGCGGTTGATCGAGACCACGACGGGTACGCCGAACAGCCGCATGTTCTGGATGTGCTTGACCAGATTGCAGGAGCCCTCCTCGATGGCCTTGAGGTTCTCCTTGCTCAGCCCCGGGTCCAGCGGCTTGCCCGCCACGATGCTGAAGCGCCCGCTGTGGGCCTTGAGGGCACGGATGGAGAGCGTGATGACCACGCACGAGGGCTTCAGCTTGCCCACCCGGCACTTGATGTTCATGAACTTCTCAGCGCCCATGTCGGCGCCAAAGCCGCTCTCGGTGACCACGTAGTCCGCGCACTTGAGGGCGATCTGATCCGCAATGATCGAGTTGTTGCCCTGCGCGATGTTCGCGAAGGGGCCGGCGTGCATGATGCAGGGGGTGTTCTCCAAGGTCTGGATCAGCGTCGGCATGATCGCGTCCTTCATCAGGACCGCCATCATCCCGCCCGCCTGCAGATCGTCGGCCGTCACCGGTTGCCCATCGGTGTTGTAGGCCACGATGATGCGCCCCAGGCGCTTGCGCATGTCCTGCAAGCCCGTGGTCATCGCCAGGATCGCCATGACCTCGGAGGCGACGCTGATGTCGAACCCCGACTCGCGGGGGATCCCGCCGCGGCGCGGCTTGGGGAGATTGGCGCCCAGACCCAGCACGACATTGCGCAGCGCGTAGCCGTCGTTGGAGTCGATGACCCTTCGCCAGCTGATGGTGGGGATGTCAATCTTCAGCGGGTTGCCGTGGTAGAGGCTGGCGTCGATGTAGGCGGCGAGCTGGTTGTTGGTCATGCTGACGGCGTGGATGTCGCCGGTGAAGTGGAGGTTGATGTCCTCCATCGGCATCACCTGGCTGTAGCCGCCGCCCGCCGCGCCGCCCTTGATGCCGAACTGCGGCCCGAGCGAGGGCTCGCGGAGCGTGTTGCAGATGTTGGCGCCGATCTTCGCCATCGCCTGGCCGAGGCCGATCGAGGTGACCGTCTTCCCCTCGCCCAGCGGCGTCGGCGTGATGGCGGTGACATCGACCAGGTGACCGTCGGGCCGGCCCTTCATGCGCTGCAGCACGTCGAGGTGGATCTTGGCCTTGTGCTTCCCGTGCAACTCGAGCTCGTCATGCTCCAGGCCCAGCACGTCCGCGATGTCGTAGACATGCTTCATCTTACCTCGAGCCGCCTGCGCGATCTCGAGGTCGGACGGCACGACCGGCTTCCTTACCGCCGCCTTCTTGGGCTTGACGCCCGACTTCTTGGAGGTCTTCGGCACGGTTCACGTCCCCCTTTTCCCTGTGCGCGGAGCGCATCGGATACATGGAAAACGGACCGCGGGCTCCGAGTGAGCCTCAGGCGGTCCGTTCGAACGCAGTGGTGGAATGAATGGGCCGCTCCATCGAGCGCCCAGCAGGCGTGGCCAACGGAACCTCATCCCCCGACGCGGTACGCCGGTACGGAGTATATCGCGGTGCGGGAGAGAGTGTCAAGGAACGGAGAAACGGTTGTCGGCGCAGGAGGGACCGGCGCTGGTTGAGGTGAAGCTGGCGGCTCCCGAACGCGCTGCTTGAGGGGCGAACGCCCATGGAAGACGTGCTGTCCCGGTTCAGACTCGACGGCAAGGCGGCGCTGATCACGGGAGCCTCCCGCGGGATCGGGTTGGGGCTTGCGGAAGCGTTGGCGGCAGCGGGAGCCGACGTCGCGCTGTGCAGCCGCAGTCGCGGCGTCCTGGAACACCAGAGCGGTCGGATTTCGGCGGAAACGGGTCGCCGAGCGGTGCCTCTTCCAGCGGATCTCGCCTCGGCGGACGAGGCGCGTCGTGTCGTTCAGGAGGTCGTCGAGGCCTTCGGGCGGCTGGACATCCTGATCAACAACGCGGGCATCAACCTGCGCAAGCCCTCGGTGGACTACACCGAGGAGGACTGGGATCGAGTGATGGACCTGAACATTCGGACGCCCTTCTTCGTGGCCCAGGCGGCCGCCCGGGCGATGCTCCGGACGGGCGGCGGGAGCATCATCAACATCGCGTCCCTGCTGACCTTCATGGGCCGGGGCACCGTTCCAGCCTATGCCGCGGCGAAGGGCGGGATCGGACAGCTGACCAAGTCGCTCGCTGTCGAGTGGGCTGCGGCCGGAATCCGCGTCAATGCCATCGCGCCGGGGTTCATCAGCACCGAGATGACGGTTCCGCTGCGGGAGGATGAGTCGTTCAACCGGTGGGTCGTGGAACGGACGCCGATGAGGCGCTGGGGTGAGTCGAGGGACCTCGCGGGCGCTACCGTCTTCCTGGCCTCGGAAGCGTCGGCCTTCGTCACCGGACAGATCCCCCCGTTGACGGCGGCTGGCTGGCGGGTTGACCGTCTGTGGAAAAGCCGGTGGAAACGCCACGTCACTGGTGGAGAACTCCGGCCCGTCCAGCTTCTCGGTGTGCCGTCCACGCAGTGGACGTGGCAAGAAGCGTAGTCCAGACCGCATCAGGAACCGGGTCCACGATGAGAGTTCTGTTAGGGATTCCCCACGCCCTCCTGCGCGAAGGGCTTTCCAGCGTCCTGAAGCGATGGAGCGAGGTGGAAATCGTGGGAGTCTCGCCCTCTGCCGCCGAGGCAGTCAGGGCCGCGGAGCGCCTCCAGCCCGATGTGCTGCTCATGTCACGCAGCGGCAGTCCCGCGGCCGATGCTCGTGCCGTCTCCGCAGCCCGGGACGCCGTTCCCGGCTGCAGTGTCGTCCTAGTCGAGGACGTGGGCCGCTCGGCGCGCGACCACGCGTTGGACGTGGACTGGTGCGTCACCCCAACGGTCGGGCCGAGCGGGCTCATGAAGGGTCTCTGGGGCCTCTGTGTCGGGCGGGATGCGAGTCGGTCGGCCGGCCAGCATCCGCCGCGACCACCTCGCGCCCTGGTGACGGGACGCGAGTACGAGGTGCTACGGGCGGTCTGCGAGGGCTTCTCGAACAAGGAGCTCTCGCGCCGTCTGGGTATCAGCGAGAGCACCGTCAAGAACCACCTCTCCAGCATCTACCGCCGCACGAAGGTCTCCGGCCGCACCCAACTGGTGCTATGGGCCATCGAACGAGGCCTCGCAACCAGCGAGGGCCGATCGAGCCGGGGCGAGTAGGGCCCCCGGTTGCGTCTCCCCCGCATGTGACAGAGATCACACCCCCCATTGTAGGACATTTTTCCCATTTACAGAATTGACATAAGTGCGTTACCGTTGAGGGTGCGGTTAATCGATGGAGACCCGCCTGGAGGTGAGCTAGCCAGTGCGCAGACTGTTGGTCGTTGGCTCTGTTGCGGCTCTGATGTTTGCCCTGCTGGGGGCAGCTGCCTGGGCAACACCCGCGTCGCCGACCTCACTCGTCGTTAAAGCCGTGGTCTCAGGCGTTCCGGCCAGTACGTTGACCGGCCTGAACCTGATCTGGGACCCGGACCCGCCGCCTCCGCCTCCGCCGCCGGACGTGGACCCGCCCCCGCCTCCGCCTCCTGGGGGCATGGGCCCGCTCAATCTGATCTGGGATCCGGACCCGCCTCCGCCGCCGCCTCCGCCGGATGTGGATCCGCCCCCGCCGCCGCCTCCGGGGGG
>VGFB01000055.1 GCA_016869015.1 Armatimonadota bacterium | reverse complement strand
ACGGGGCCGGAACCGAAGGGAGGGCTCGGTGCCGTGGGTTTCACCCACGGCTAGCCACCAGTCGTCCCCTTCGGGGACTGAACGACCTCGGTCCCGCACTCGCGGATAGCCGTCCGTCGTTGCCGTGCCGTCCCCTTCCGTGTGTTCCGTGTATTCCGTGGTTGCCTCGCCGTCGCCGTGCCGTTCCCTGGGACCGCAGGGCGTCCCGCCTGCTGGCCAGGGCCCGTGGTGGCCCCGGTGTGGCAGCCGTCGCCGTTCTCCCCTCTCCCTTCAGGAGAGGGGCCGGGGGTGAGGCCTCCACCGCGCCGTTCGTCGTTGCCGTGCGAGTCGCCGTCGTAGGACGGAGCGCTGCTCCGTCACCGTCGTTGTCGTAGGACGGAGCGCTGCTCCGTCACCGTCGTTGCCGAGGTGGGCCCTTCGAGCGACGACGACACATCCTCACAATCACGAGTGACGGCGCACTAGCCATTACCGACATCTGGGGGGCCATGTGCCGTTGGGCCAGGCTGTCAGCCCCGTAGGGGCGACCGATGGCTAGCCGTGGGCGCCAGCCCACGGAACAGGGCCTTACCTTCCTCTCCGGCCCCGAAGGGGGCCGGCGGGACCACCGAACAGCCCTCCGGCCACCGACGGGGCCGGAACCGAAGGGAGGGCTCGATGCCGTGGGTTCCACCCACGGCTATCCACCAGTCGTCCCCTTCGGGGACTGAACGACCTCGGTCCCGCACTCGCGGATAGCCGTCCGCCGTCGCCGTGCCGTTCCCTTCCGTGTGTTCCGTGTATTCCGTGGTTCCCTCGCCGTCGCCGTGCCGTTCCCTGGGACCGCAGGGCGTCTCGCCTGCTGGCCAGGCTGGTGGTGGCCCCGGTGTGGCGGCCGTCGCCGTTCACCCCTCTCCCTTCAGGAGAGGGGCCGGGGGCGAGGCCTCCACCGCGCCGTTCGTCGTTGCCGTGCGAGTCGCCGTCGTAGGACGGAGCGCTGCTCCGTCACCGTCGTTGTCGAGGTGGGCGCTTCGACCTACGGTGACAGACCCCGGCAGTCAGGAGTGACAGCGCACTAGGCCCGGCAACCGTCCTGCCTCAGGCTCTCATCGATCCAGCGCAGGTAGGCCTCGCTGCCACCGACGATGGGCAGGGCGATGACCTCGCAGACCTCGTAGCTGTGCGCCTCGACCACCGCCTGAGTGACCTGGGGGAGTAGCTCCTGCCGGGTCTTCATCAGCACGAGGACCTCCTCCGCACGGTCCAGCTTCCCCTCCCACCAGAACAGCGAGGTCAGACCCGGGACCAGATTCGCGCAGGCAACGAGCCTCCGGTCGAGAAGCAGCCTCCCCAACGACTCGGCCTCCTCGACGCTGGGAGCCGTCACAAGCACCAGGGCGTACTCCGGCATGGCGACCTCCAGGAGCAAAGCGATCGCTCGCGGGTTCGTCCCGGTGGCCGGCGGCGCCTCCTGACGGGACGAATGCTCCGTCGGCCGCAACCGATCCGGCTGCGACACGTCCTGGTCTGTAAGGAGCAGGCCCACGCTTGGCCCCGGGGGATGTTGCGTCATGTTCGAACCACACCTCGGTCGGCTCGCGCCCAGGCATCGGTCGGAGTTCGCTCCGCAACCGCCGCTGTTCGGGGCTCCTCCGCGCGGAGTCTCGGTCCATGCCGCCATGATCGAGGCCTTGCGCCTCTTCGAGCGGCGTCCTTTGCCCGCGCTGGGACTGGGCGGCATGTGGCTTGCCGTCAATGCCGTCGTGACGGTTGCGGGTGGGCTGCTCGCGGACCTGGCCCCGGGGGGAGGCTCCAGCCTCCCCCTGCCAGGACTCCCAGTCCCCGACTGGCTCGTGGGAGTCGCCGGCGCCACCACCGTCTTCGCCGCCGTGGGGGCGCCCCTGCTGGTCGGGGTCTGCGCCGCCGGACTCCGGTCGGCCCGACAGGGAGCCCCCACTTGCGAAGGCCTGTTGGCGGGGTTCCGGCACTACGGGGCCTCGTTTGCGGTGGGCGCCCTGGTCGCGCTCGCGTCCACGCTCCTCGCGCTGGCGCCGACCGTCGGGGCGCTCGCATGGCCGCTCGTCACCACCCTCATGTTGGCGGCGCTGTTCTCCCTCGCGGACCGACGGTCCGGCCCCCTCGATGCCCTTGGGGCCGCCCTCTCGCTGGTGAGCGGGCGCCTGTTGACGCTGATCATCCTGAACGTGTGCGCGATGGCGGCGGCGGCCGTGGGCGTGGCGCTGGCCGGGCTGACCATCGGGGTCATGGCCTCACGCGGGGGCGACCTGGGTCTTCTCGTCAGCGCCGTTGCGGCGGCCGTCATTCTGGCGGCCGCCACCCCGATCACCGTCCTGCTGCTGGGGGTCGGCCATCGGGACGCCCTGGAAGTCTCGGGGCTGGCCGCCACCGAGGCTGAGGGCTGAGCCCCCGACGATGGACCGCCTCCCAGCCACCGCAACGCCTCGCGGCGCCGAGCAGGACTCTCCTCGCAGCTCTGGGAACTCCTCACCCGGATCCCAAGGCGTCCCCTCCACGCGCGACGGTGTTGCACCAGAATGAGCCAGGTCGAGTACGGTCCGCTGGCCGAGTACTACGAGCTCATTAACGAGAGCTGCGTGCCCTACGACGGGCAGGCGGCCTTGGTGTGCGAGGTTCTGGAGGCCTTCGGCGAGGGACGCCGCCAGGCGCGGGTACTGGACGTCGCGTGCGGGCCGGGTCTGCTGAGCAGGCGCCTGCTGGACTGCGGCCTGGATGTGGTAGGAATCGACCTGGCGGAGCCGCTTCTGACCCAGGCGGCGGCGCGGAACCGCGGGCGCCTCGTGCGGGGGGACATGCGCCGCCTGCCCTTCAGGGCCCGCTTCAACGCGGCCTGCTGTCTGCTGCACAGCGTCAACTACATGACGCGCGACGAGGACCTCGCCGCGGTGTTCGAGGGAATCGCCCTGGTCCTGGAGCCCGGCGGCGTGGCGGTGGTGGACTTCATCGCCTACGAGCCGCGGCGCGAGTGGGAAGCCCGGTGGTCGGAGACCAT
This sequence comes from Armatimonadota bacterium, assembly GCA_016869015.1. Classification (GTDB taxonomy): domain Bacteria; phylum Armatimonadota; class Zipacnadia; order Zipacnadales; family VGFC01; genus VGFC01. Next base: position 8,115 of record VGFB01000055.1, on the reverse strand, counting down.
TCGCGCGGGGCCGGTGGAGATCATCACGGAGCACGACCAGACACCCGACTGGGTGTCGATGGTCGCGGTGGACCGCCACCGCTACACGATCCGGGACGGGGATCGCACGTGGACCGTCTCGGGGGAGGATCACCTGCGCATCACCAGCGCCGGTGAGATGTGCCGGTTCGCCGAGACCGCCGGCCTGGAACCGCTGACGGTGTGCGGCAAGTATGACCTGAGCGTGGGGCTGGGGTCGGACGGCGGCGTCCTGGTGGCCAGGAAGGCCGGCGGTTGATGGGCGCGTTGCTCGACCGTCTGCGCGATGCTATAATCGGGCCCCGGAGGTCCTCCGCCTTGAAGCTTCACCTGCGCGGCGCCGTGCGGAACGTGACCGGATCGTGCTATGTCGTGGAGACCCCCTCGGGCCTCCTCATGGTTGATTGCGGCCTGTATCAGGGCGCCCGGCGGCTGGAGGAGCTGAACTGGCGGCCCTTCGCTTTCAGCCCGGCCGACATCCGCTGGCTGGTCCTCACCCACGCTCACATCGACCATTCCGGCCTCACGCCGCGGTTCGTCGCCGAGGGCTACGAGCGCGACATCATCGCCCACCCGGCGACCTGCGACCTCGCGGACATCATGCTGCGCGACAGCGCCCACATCCAGGAAGAAGACGCCGCCTGGGCCGAGAAGAAGTGGAGGCGCGGAGGAAGGAAGACCGCCCGCCCGCCGGGGCCGCTATATACGCTCGAGGACGCCGAGGCGGCCGTGGCGCGCTTGCGGCCGTTGCCCTACGATCAGGTGGTGGACCTCGCGCCGGACGTGCGTCTCCGGCTGATCGACGCCGGACACATCCTGGGCAGCGCGACCGTCGAAGTGTCTGTCCGGGACGGCGACCGCACGCTGCGCCTGACCTTCAGCGGAGACATCGGCGCCGGCGAGAGCCCCATCATCCGCGACCCACAGCCCCCGCCAACTACCGACTTCCTGGTCATGGAAAGCACCTACGGCGACCGGCTGCACGACCGGACGCAGGCGCGGAACGAGAGGTTCCGGGCGATCCTCACGGAGACCCTCGGCCGCAAGGGGTGTGTCGTCATCCCGGCCTTCAGCGTCGGGCGCACCCAGGAGCTGCTCTACGCGCTCAACGAGCTGGAGCAGGCTCACGCGCTCCCGCCCTTCACAGCCTTCGTCGACAGCCCGCTCGCGATCGGCGCGACCCGCGTCTTCCGGAAGCACCCGGAGTGCTTCAGCCGCGTGATTCTCGATGACATCGCGTCGGGCGACGACCCTTTCGACTTCCCCGGCCTTCGGATGACCCAGACCGTGGAGGAGAGCAAGCAGATCAACCACGCCCCGCCGCCCTACATCGTGCTCTCGGCGGCCGGGATGTGCAACGCCGGCCGCATCCGGCATCATCTCATCAACCACCTGGAGAACCCCAACGATCTCATCCTCTTCGTGGGGTATCAGGGCGAGAACACCCTCGGCCGCCTGATCCGCGACGGCCGCTCTCCCGTCCGCATCCTCGGCCGGCAGGTCAGCGTGAGAGCGAAGGTGAGGGCCATCGACGGATTCTCCGCCCATGCCGACCGCGACGGGCTGCTGCGGTGGTTCGCGGCGATCCCGCAGCCTCCCGCGCTCACGCTGGTGACCCACGGCGAGCCCCGGGCCTCCTTCGCCTTCCGGGATGCCCTGCAGGAGCAGTTCGGCGCTCGCGCCCTCGTCCCGGAGTTGGGAGGGGCTCTGGACCTGTCCCCCGACAACCGGGACCTGCAGCAACAGGTCGCCGAGCAGGAGAACCGAGCAGACCGGGCGCAATGGGTGCCTGTCACGGATGCGGGAGGAGCCGAGCTTGAGGAAGCGTAGCCATCGCAAGGGGGGATCCGCCGTGCGAGGAGCCCTGGTGATCTGCTGTGCCGTCTGCGTGCTGGGGGAGATGGCTACCTTCGGGCAAGCGGCCGATCCGGGCGCTCTCTTGAGCCCGGGCTTCGCGGCACCGGCCGAGGACGCGAAGCCCGGCGCCGCCTTCGCGGACCGCGACCTCTCCGGTACGCAGTGGTCGAAGGCCGACCTGCGCGGGGCCCGGTTCGCGAACTGCACGCTGGATGGCGCCGACTTCTCCGGGGCCTATCTGGGCGGCGCGGCCTTCGAGGGCTGCAGCCTCAAGGACGCGCGCTTCCAGTCGGCCTCGCTGCGCGGCGCGTATCTCAGCGCCTGCGACCTTTCCGGCGCCACCTTCGACGGGGCCGACATCGCGGGCGCAACACTCATCGGCCTGACTCTCTCCCCCACCGGCGCGCCGTACCTGCCCGCGCTGCGGACCGCCGTCGAGCTGCGCGGGGGCGCCGCCTACTCCCCGGCGCTCATCGCCGCCGCGTCCGGGGATGCCTTCAGCTTCGCCTACAACCGCCACAACCGCGGCGACTGGGCCGGGCGGCCGGTGACCTACAACCCGCTGCTCGTCGCCCTCGACACGCTGGGCTTCGACGCCACCACCCCCAAGCTGGTGAACCCCGACAGCGGCACCGCGCGCCAGAACCTCGTGGCGGTGCTGCGCCGGGGGCTGGTGGCGATCCTGCCGCTGCAGCTCTCGGGCGCCGGGCTTGACGGGGACGCGGTCGAGGGACCGGTCTGGGTGGTCGCCCACGATGTGACCGCCGACAACGCCAAGACCGAGCGCGTGCACCTGGCAACGCCCTTCGGACCGATGACGCTGCAGTTCGAGGACCTCCTCCGCCGCTGGCAAGGCCCGTGGCCGACGCTGGCGCCGGTGGGAGAGACGCTGAGCGAGGCGCGCTTCCCGCTCTGCGTGGTGGGCGCCATGAAGGCCGAGGTCACGGAGCAGTCGGCCATCGTGGAGGCTCTGCGCCACGGTTCGGCCATCGTGAACGAACCGCGCGCGTTCGGCGACTGCTACGGCGGCCTGCAGGCCTACGATGCGCTCCTTCGCGACTTCGGCGACGAGAGCGTCCCTCTGGGCGACCTCGCGGCGTGGGCGGACGGCCCTCGGCTGGCCCTGGCCGCCTCCCGGCGGCTGGGAGCCGAGTTCCTCCGCGAGAGCGCCCCCAAGCTGCCCACTCCGGCCCAACGACCGCTGACCGAAGCAGCCGACCTCTACGCGGAGGTCGCAAACCTCCTGACCACCGAATGGCCCCTGGTGAGTGACTTCGTCGGCGCCGTCGCCATGCCGGCCGATGTGGTGCTCGGCCAGCGGCGTTCCGCAGCCCGGTCGTCCATCGAGGCCTCGATCGAGGCCGAGCGCCGAGCGGTCGCCCTGCTGGACCAGGCGGTCGCGGAAGCCGTCCGGGCCCCGTAGAGCCGGCAGCGCTCCACGCTCTCTTCACCGTTCCTCCCCCCGGAATACCGCGGTGGGCCGTATGCTGGCGCGGTGCCCCCTGCCAGGCGCGCGACCATCGGCGGCTCCTTGCCGCCGCCAGTCCGAGGTGCAGGATGACTCGTTGCGTCTCCTCAACCGCCGCATCGGCGTGCGTGGCGCTGGGTGCCGGGCTGCTGCTGGCGGGATGCCCCCGCCAACCGGCTCAGACAACCGGCTCCGCCCGGCCTTCAGGACCGAGCTCCCCCGCCCAACCCGCCGGGACCGTCGTCGTGCTCGCCGCCGCCTCGCTGACGGAGGCCCTCACCGCGTTCGAGCCCCACGCTGAGAAGCAGTTGGGCGCAGAGGTGAGGATCAGCTTCGGCGGCTCCCAGGCCTTGCGGACCTCGATCGAGCAGGGCAACGCGGCCGACGTCTTCGCCTCGGCCAACATGGACCACATCGAGGCGCTGCAGAAGGCGGACCTCATCGCCGATGCCTTCGCGTTCGCGCACAGCAAGCTGGCCTTCATCACGCCGAAAGGCAACCCGGCAGGGATCGGGAGCCTCGCCGACCTCGCGACTAGGGACCTGCGCCTGGTGATCGCCGTGAAGGACTGCCCCGCCGGCAAGTACACCCGGGCGCTGCTCGCGGCTTGCGACAAAGACCCGCAGTTTGGCGCGGGGTTCTCCGAGAAGGCGCTGAGCAAGGTCGTCTCGGAGGATGCCGACGTGAAGCAGGTGTTGAGCAAGGTAACGCTCGGCGCGGCGGACGCGGCCTTTGTCTACGATTCGGACCTGACCGGCGAGGTCCAGGGCCAGGTGGAGCAGATCCCCATCCCCGAGGGCGTCCAGCAGCTCGTGACCTACGGCATCGGCATTCCGGCGACCGCCAAGAACCCACAGGGCGGGCGCCAGTTCGTTGAGGCCCTGCTCTCCGAAGGCGGAAAGGCCGCGGTCACCGAGACCGCGATTCTCGACTTCATCCCGTCGGCGAGACCCCCATGGACGGCAGACTGAGCCCGCGCAACGCCTTCCTGGTGCTGATGGCGGCCTTGTTCGTGGCTTTTGTGACGGTGCCGCTGATCTGCATGGTGCTGGGCGTGCCCCTGGCGCGGCTGGGTCGCTACCTGCACGACCCCATGGTGGTCGACTCGCTGGCGCTGACCCTCAAGACCACGCTGATCTCGGTGCCCATCGTCGTTGCGTTGGGCTCGCCGCTGGCCTATCTGCTGGCGCGACGCGAGTTCTGGGGCAAGCAGGTCCTGGACGCGCTGGTCGATCTGCCGATGAGCATGCCTCCGGTGGTGATGGGTTTCGCCCTGCTCATGACCTTCGCCCCCCTGGGACCCATCGGGTCCGTGCTCAAGGGGATGGGGATCGAGGTAGTCTTCACGACCGCGGCCGTGATCATCGCTCAGGTGATGATGGCGGCCCCGTTGTACGTGAAGGCCGCGCGGACCGGCTTCGAGAGCGTCGACGACTCCCTGCTGCGAGCATCGCTGGTCCTGGGAGCCTCGCGCTGGCGCACGTTCCTGCGAGTCACCCTCCCGCTGTCGGCCGGGGGCGTGATCACCGGCGTGATCCTCGCCTGGGCGCGCGCGGCAGGCGAATTCTGCGCGACCATCACCTTCGCCGGAAACATGCCCAAGACCACGCAGACCGCGCCCGTGGCCGTCTTCGTCGGCGTGAACCAGGACCTGAGCGTTGGCGTGACGCTGGCCACGATCCTGCTCGCGTTCTCCTTCGCGGTGCTGTTAGGGGCGCGCATCCTGCTGAAGCGGAGCCCCCGGTAAGTGCTTGACCTCCAGGTCCGCAAGCGACTCCGCGACTTCGAGCTCCAGATTGCCCTGAGCGTGCCGGCGGGCGAGACCCTGGCCGTCATCGGTCCCAGCGGCGCCGGGAAGACGAGCGTGCTGGCTCTCATCGCGGGACTGATGACCCCCGATGAGGGGCGCATCGTCGTCGGCGACCGCGTGCTCTTCGATTCCGCGCGGCGCATCAACGTGCCCCCCGAGCAGCGTCTCCTGGGCTACGTGCTGCAGGAGTACGCGCTGTTCCCGCACATGACCGTGTTGCGGAACATCGAGTATGGCATGGAAGCGCGTCGGATGCCGCGGGATGAGATCGCGCGCCGTTCGGCCGAGACCATGCGCATGCTCGGGATCAGCCACCTCGCGGGCGTCCGCCCGACCCGCATCTCCGGCGGCGAGCGGCAGCGGGTGGCGCTGGCCCGGGCCATCGCAGCGGGCGGGCAGGTGCTGCTGCTCGATGAGCCGCTGGCGGCCCTCGACGCGCAGACCCGCCAGAACGCGCGCGGCGACCTCCGGCGCGTGATCCAGTCGGTCGGCGTGGCGGCGGTGTTCGTGACGCACGACTACGTCGATGCCCTGGCCTTCGGCGACCGGATCTGCGTGATCGACCGGGGCGAGGTCGTCCAGATGGGCTCCCAGGAGGACCTGCTGCTCCGCCCGAAGGCGCGCTTCGTGGCGGAGTTCATGGGGGTCAACTTCCTCCACGGCACGGCCCAACCGCCGCAGGACGGTGTCAGCAAGGTGCTGGTGGACGGCATCGAGGTCAGCACGACCCTTGAGGAACCAGGGGAGGTCTTCCTGGCCTTCAGCCCGGTGGACGTCACCCTCAGCGCCGAGCCCCCGGCCGGCTCGGCGCAGAACGTCTTCCGCGCCACGGTCACCGCGCTCCTGCAACTCGGCGGCCGGATCCGCGTCGACCTGGACGCCGGGTTCCCGCTCGTCGCCGAGCTCACCCCCGACTCCGTCGCCCGCCTCGGCCTCGAGATCGGCTCCAACGTCTACGCGAGCTTCAAAGCCACGGCGATCGAGGCGTATCGGTAGGGGACCGCCTCGGAGGCGCCTCGTCGGGCCGTGGCGAGCCCGCTGACCCACGCGGCCGAGACTGCGCTGCGATTACACGCGCCCCCACAGTCTCTCCCGGGCAAGGAGAACCGGGCCCCACAGGCCTCGGAGCGCTTCGGCGGACACGCCCGCGCCGAGCCGCCCCCTGAATTCCCGCCACGTGTAGCGGAAGTGCGCAAAGACATCGTCGATCGTCCCAGCGGAATCACGTGCGAGAGAGCTGACGCGGTATGCGACGATACGGACGTAGTCGGCAAGAAGGGTCGCGAGGTAGGCCGCGGCTTCAGGGTCAATCAGGGCGTCATGCACTATCTGGTTACGCAACCGGCGCATGCGGTACAAGTTGCGCCTCGTCTGCTCTTCCCTGCTGTCCAGCCACTCCGCCGCGGTCTCCGCGCCCGTCACCGCCTGGCGCAGAGCGTCAAGCTCGTCCGCTAAGTAGGGCACCGCTGAGACGCTGGCCGCCAGCTCAGCCGCCGCGCGTTCCTGCGCCAAGACGGTCAGGAGGTCGCGCGGTGACAGAGGAGATCCGGGCACCACGTCTCTGATGCCCCAACAGGCTTCCGCGAGTCGGAGGTGGATTTCCTCCAGCATGAGGACGGGCACGAAGGCCTCGCACATCACCACATCCGGCGCGCGGGAGCCAGCCGCGTTCTGGAGGGCTGGGCGTTGGGCGAGCTTCTCGGCCGCGATCCAGGTGCAGATGAACGCCACCTCGGGGGGCACATTGGCGTCAGCTTGATGCACCCAGTGAAGCGCCGCCTCCATCCCGGGGCCCGGCTCGTAGAGGGCATGAACGGGGTAGTCCTGAGCTTTGGGTTGCCAGTCGAGCGACGCACACGAGTGGAAGGACCAGAGGCCACCGAGGGCCTCCGCGACTCGCTGGACGAGCGACACACACGAGTGGAAGGACCCGTCGACGGTATAGATGAGCATGTCCGGCAGCATCCTCAGGTCGTGTCGCGGGTTCCCCGCCCAGTAGTTCTGGAGTGTGGAGCGGATCGCGGCTGCTATGTCGTGGGCAGCATCGAACTGGTCCGTATACTGCCCCCACGGAGTCGCCACCACCCCGAGGACCGCGTTGTGCTGGACCTTCGCGAATCGGCGAAGGGGCGGTGCAGCCTGGCCCGCTCGCCCGAATACGCCCTCCGCCGTCCTGCGGAACCATCCAGCGGGCACGTTGGTGGCCAGATCGGCTGCTTCGTTGGCCGACACCCACTCCATCCACGGAGGGAGCCCGATGGGAGAGTCCGGGCGCAGCGGCTCCAGCGCCACCAGCCCAACATACTGCGAGTTTGTCTGGGCCGGGGAAGGGTAACTTCTCCGCAGGATGTCCCCGATCCCCCCCTTGTCGTGGGGTTCAGCCGCGTGCTGCCCAAACCACATGGTCCGGGTATGCAGCCAAGCACGTGAGTGCCCCAGAACCAGCAAGGTCCGTAGGTACCTCGAGGCTCGGTCGAGGGTCGAGGCGTGCGACCCGTCGCCCGACAGGTAAACCTCCAGGTCAGCCTGCATCCGCTCGCGGTACGCGTGCGTTCCGCGCAGTGCCGCCACAAGTTCGCGCGCGAGCGCGGCGAGCCTATGCGGTCCGCTCGCGACCGTTTCACCCTCGTCACGGCAACCCCACTTGTTGTGGATGATATCCACGAAGCGCCTATGTCGCGGTCCTCTGGTGTCTCCAGGCATCCGCCGGATGGCGATGAAGTCCAGCATCTCGTGCCCAAGCCACTCCAGCGCCGCTACCGTGGTCTCTGCGACCTCCCGCGCGGCACGGTCGTCGCGCATGGCCAGCAGGAGGTCCTCAACCTCGGATCTCAGGCGGTCACCAGACGGGTCGAAGCCACGGAGCCAGTCATCCACCGCGCCCTCTATCTGCAGGGCGCACGCGAGTGTGCAGGCGAAGGGGAGTCTGCGATAGGCTGGACTCCTGGTGTCGTCCAGCAGT
>VGFB01000054.1 GCA_016869015.1 Armatimonadota bacterium | reverse complement strand
CGCCAGCGGGACGAGATAGTGGACGTAGTCGGTGGTGTAGTCCCAGATGAAGATCCTGGCCCCCACGGCCTGCCAGGCCTTGAGCATCGCCTGGAACTCCTCGGACTCCCACACGAAGCAGAACTGGTACTTCCAGGCGTGGGAGTCCGTGCACAGCTGGACGATTACATAGTCGTCCACCTTCAGATGGGTCGGCGGACGGGCGTAGTCCAGGTAGGCCAGGCAGATCAGACGGTGGTCGGGGAACTCCTGCTTCACGCCCTCCGCGATCCGGTTGACGAAGTGGAAGAAGCTGCCGGAGCGCCCGCCGTTCTCGTTGTCCAGCCGCCGGCAATCGCCGCAGTCGCAGAACCCCCGGCCGTCGTTTGGTCCAATGGCGGTGATGCGGACCTCCGGGTGGCTGCGGAAGATCCCGCAAGTCTTCTCGATGCTCAGTCGGATGACGTCTTCGTTCGTGTGGCAGAGCTGGCTTGGCTGTCGCTTGCCGTTGACCAGGGCGTAGTACTCCGGATGGTCGGCGAAGTACTGGTCGGTCGGGAAGTACGCGGCATACGTATGCCCCATGTGGTAGTAGCGCAGGCTGCCGCCCCAGGCCGGCGGTATCCGCGCATGGGGTGTGTTGGTCTTGTTGCGCAGCGACCACGTCGGGTCATGGAGCTTGTGGATGTAGGGGTCCCGCAGCTCAAGCACCGGGACGAACTTGCGGGGCACCAGGCTGACCGTCAGCGTCGGCAGGCTGGGCGTGTCCACCGAAGTGGGGGAGTACCACCGGCACCCGAGATCCTCCTCCAGCAGCGAGTAGACGCCGTGCAGCAGACCCCGCCCGGTTCCGCCGTACAAGAACACATCTCCGCCTGCAACCTCGAGGGCGTAGCCTTCGGCGGCCAGGTCGGCGGCCTTCCACCGGCACGGCGACTGGGCCAACCGCTCCGTGCGGCCGAGGCTGACGCACGGCCCGGCCTGGGGCTCGCCTTCGGTCAGGATCGGAAAGTCGGCGCCCGCTATCAGCTTCAGGTGAAGCCGCAGGTCCGCGGCGGCCTTCCTCTCGATGGGCTGTGCGTTCTGAGGGATCACCAGGGAGTAGCGTGCAGCGCCCTGCTCAGCCAGAGTGAGGCCCGCCGGCGGTCGGCCGGACGGTCTGAGGGAGTTCCGCCACTCCGGGGGCATGTCCGTGCGGTGAACGGTTCCCTCCTCGCCGATGGATACCGAGGCCATGAGGGTGAACCCCTCGTACCGGACATCCCGGTCTTCGATGTACTGGAAGACGTTGTAGGAGCCCTTCAGCATACCCGGCTTGAGGCGGATCCGATAGGCCACCTCGACCTCGTCGGCCGTTCGGCGGACGGTCGTGCGCTCGCAGTCGACCTGGCCCTGGTCGTTCTCGAGAATCCTCCCGACCTCCCCGGGCGCTCCGGTGGCTTCCGTCGCATTCCAGTAACCGTGTTTGACGATGGCCAACTGATTCGTGGGCAGGTGGTATCCCACATAGAAGCCGTTGAGCTGATCGCTGCCCCGGGCGAAGACGAGGTACGTGTTGGTCAGCAGGTCGATGGCCCCGTCGTAGCGGTAGGAGGCGGTGATCGTGTGCCAGTCGTCGGTGGCCAGTGGCTCGAGCGCGTCCGTCTCACCGTCGAAAGTGACGCCCACGTTGCGCGGCGCCTGGGCGCAGAGCTCCCTCGCCGACGAGCCGGCGAGCAGGGAAATCGCGAGGCCGAGGGGGTAGGGCAGCTTCATGGAGCACTCCCGGATATGGGTGTCCCGGCCATCAGGGCTCTGCCGGTCCACCGCCGGCATGGGCGCGGAACTGGGCAGACCAGGGGTCTTCAGTCACGGACGCGGACAACCGTTGTGCCTCGGCCAGCAGGTCGGTCGGCCGGTGGGCGGCACCGCCTCGCACGACGGCGACCACCTCGGGGCTCTCGGGAATCCCACGGGTCGGATCGCCCCGGACGATCACGAGGTCGGCCGGGCTGCCGCCCTGCAGGCGCCCTAGCTTCGGCCGCCCCAGCAGCGTGCCGAGGGCCGACGTTCCGGCCCGCAAGGCCTGCACCGGCGACATGCTAACGCGGGCAAGCATGCACATCTCCCGCCACAGACTGAGGCCGGGCGTCTGAGCCCCGCAAGGGACATCGGATCCGGCCAGGATGGGCACACCGCGCTCGTGTAGCAGGCGGAGGAAGCCCTCAGCCGCCTCCCGCGCCCGGCGCCACCGATCGGCCAGGTCCGGATCGATCGCCGCCAGGCCCTGCCAGGCGAGCATCTCGGGAGGCACGCCGGGGGCTTCCGCTTCGGGGGAGTGATCGGCCGCCCTGATGCGCCACTGGGAGTGCCAGTATGCCAGCGTTGGGGTAGCCGCCATGGCCGCCTCGGCGATCCGGTCGGCGAAGCGTCGCTGGGCATCGCGGGTGGTCGCGAGTTCCGAGTCGCCCCACACCTCGAGCCACCCCGCCGGGCGGTCCGGCCAGACATCGGTCAGGACGCCGTCGAGATGGTGGAACTCGCCCACGCCGGCGTTGGCGGCGGCCAGCACGCCGGTCCCCTGGCAGTGCATGGAGGTTCGCAGACCGTGGGATCGCGCCTCACGGGCCATTGCGGGGAGCCACTCGACCAACAGGCCGCAATAGAGCTTGATCGCATCCACTCCGGCCTGGGCTGTCTCACGGACTGCCGCGACCGCAGCCTCCAGGTCGGCCGAGGCGCGCGCGACGAGGGGGTGGATGGGCGTCGGTCCGTCAAGCAGCGGGCCGGTGCACAGGATCGTCGGGCAGAGCGCGGCGGAGGCCTCCGCCCGGCGCGCCAGGATCCAGCTCAGGTCGTTGCCGACGTCGCGGATCGTGGTCACTCCGTAGGCCAGGAAGAGGGGGGCTTCCCACTGCATGTGGTGCACGTGGGCATCAACCAGCCCGGGCAGGATGGTCGTCCCCGGCTCGTACTGAACCGGCACGTGCGGAGGCACCTTGTGTGTCGACCGAACGCCAGTGACCTCCGCCCCGGTCAGCAGGACCGCATGGGCGGTCAGGACGCTCTCCCCGTCGAACACGCGGTCCGCCGCCCAGGCGATTGTCCCGCCACCGGACGCAGAAGCTCGTCGTGCCGCGGGGTCTGCGGCTGCTCCGAGCGCTTCCGCCAGGCCCGCGGCTCCCATCGCCTCGACGAATCCCCGCCGGGACATCCCGCCATCAGGCATCTTCGGCGCGCCCTCCCCGGTTCTTGGTCTACATCACGGCTCCGCCGGCGCGGACACCTGGCCGACCACCCGGTGCACTGCCTCGGCGACGCGGTCCTCGACGTCACCGGCCCAGCGCCAAGCCGGGCGGCCGTACTCGTCAAGGTGGGATCCGCCCTCGTAGCCGCCCTCCTCCCAAACCCGGCGCGAGGGGATGTAGGCCGCCATGTCGTTGGCGTAGCCGCACACCCACGTCTGCGGGCCGAACTCGCGCCTAAAGCGCCGGGCGTAGTCGACCACCGCCTCGCCGCCAATGCCGATGAAGAGCAGCTCCTGCCCGAGCCGCCAGGCTTGCACCGGATACGGGTAGGACACCGGGAGGACGACGCCCTCGTCCAGGAGCCTGAGCATCCGCCGCGCCCAGCGGGCGTGCAGCTCGCTGGGCCCGTTCGCGACGGGCCACAGCGTCTCGCGAGTCACCAGTGATTCGTAGTCCAGGTTCACGAACTCGAAGGCGGTCTCCAGGTCCGCCGACACGGGCTGCAGCGGCCCGGCGAGGACGGCCTCCACCGCGTCAGAGAGCATCCGGCCGTACTGCTCGGCCAACCCCAACTCGCGCCGGGGGATGGGGTTCTGGTCGGCACCGCAGGCGTTGAAGAACATCGCGGAGGCCCCCGGATGGGCCCGCTCCAGGTTCACCTGCGCGAAGCCGGGATAGTCCCCGCACCAGGTGTTGAAGGCCAGCGTGGTCGGGTGGCAGGCGTAGCCGAACAGGACCGCCACGAGCGCGTCCGTCTCGTCCCGCACGACCAGCACCGGCACCGCGTGGTCGACGACCCCCTTGAGCGGCCGGCCGGCCGCACGCAGTACGGGGACCTCGGCCTCGGTGTTCTCACGACGGTTGACGGCGAAAGCGCAGAGGCCCTCGCCCTTGAGCAGCCGCCCGGGCCTCAGGTGGCTGAGCGCCTCACCCACCGCGGCCAGGACCTCGCCTTCCATCCACACCGAGTACCCGTGCACCAGGCGGCGCTGCTCATCGTCCAGCGGGTAGTAGTCCACGAGGTCGTCTTCCAGCACCGGTCCGCAGTGGTTGTGGCTGAAGGTGAGCATGAACTCGGAGCGGTCCAGGCCGAATCGCTCATCCATGGCGGCGTACAAGCGTTCGTAGATCGTCTTGGACATGCCCATGTGGTCGGTTGTGGCCAGCACCGCGTGCTTGCCGGTTGGATCCTCCAGTGCCAGGACCTTCACCCACAGGTCGTGCAGCTTGCCGTCCGGCACGCGCTTCATCCCGTAGCCGGCCAGCCATACCGGAGTCTGCGGCGTGATCACACGACGACCAAGGCCGATCCGCCAGGCCATCTCGTCACTCCTCCCGGATGAGGGGGCCGTGCTCAGCAGAAGCGCGATGGCGCCTGGCCCAACCCAGGCCCTCATGGCTCGTTCCCTCGTCGGCGGGATCGCAGGGCGACCTCCACTCGCGCCGGATCGCCAGGCGTGGTGAAGATCACCTCGGTGTCGCCGAACACGTACCGCAGTTCATCCGCCCGGCCGAGATACGGCGTCAGCAGCGCCCGCACGGGCGGCAGCGTTGGGTCGTCCGTCACGATCCAGCGGCCGGCGCCGGTCGGCTGCACGAGATAGCCCTGCGCGCCGACGGCCGGTAGCTCGGCGGGGGCCAGGCGGCGCGTGGCGACGACCGTGAGCCCCTCCCGCACCAGCGCCTGCAGCGTGCCGAGGCACTCGGGCTCTACCCTCTTGCCCACCAGGAACACCAGCCGCGTGCTGCCATACAGACTCGGGTCGGCGGCCGTGTGGTCGTAGACGGCCACGTTGTTGGCCGGAAAGAGCACGCGGTAGGGAATGCCCAGCGGCGTGTTGTAGTTCAGCGCCACCGGGGGAATGGTGCCGTGTGAGATCACGTGCCAGACCTTCAGCCAGGCGCGGGTGTCCTCGTCCGGGACGAGGTTGCTCGCCCCGTAGAGGTTGCGCCGAATCCACGGCCCGGGGTTCTCCTGACCCCAGTCGGAGTCGGGGAAACGGACGATGATGGTCTCGGGAGCGAAGTCCTCGAAGCGGACCCGCCGCGGATGGGCCGGCAGATACTCGCGGATGAACTCGCGAGCGACCAGGCCGTAGGCCGAGAGCTCCGCCTGCCCGTCCCTCGCAGCGTAGAGGCTTCCCTGGTAGCTGAAGTTCTCGATGTACGTGCGCTCGGCCCCGGTCCAGTAGGAGATGATCAGCGCCGAGCGCAGCTCCTCGGGTGAATGGCCCGGGTAGCCGGGCATCCCCCACAGGTCGACAGAGGTCCAGTGCTGGACGCCGTACTGCCTGGCCGCACCCATCGCCATGGCGAGGGTGACCGGAGTGACCGTCTCCTTCAGGAGCTTGGGCATCTGGACCAGTCCGGCGCGGGCAAAGAGGTGCTGCAGGTCGGGGAAGACATTCTCGGTGCCGACAATGGGCACCCGTCCGGGTTGGTGAGCGCGCTCCGCAAAGCCCGCAAACACCTGGCCCATGAGCACCCCGAGGTTCTGCAGGTTGCCCTCGTAGGCGCCGTCCAGCGTGTCCCCTTCGGCGTCGTAGAAGTGCGGGGCGAACGGCGCGCCGCCGGTGACGTGGATGCCGTTGCAGATCCAGTGCTCGCACTCGTCAAAGCAGAACCCCAGGAAGTGCGGCGAAGCCAGGCAGCGCTGCACGCACTCCGGCGGCGGCTGGAAGAACCCGCCGGGCCTCCGGTATACGGCGGGGTCGCCGGGCTCTCGCCCGGAGGCGGAGTTCTCCTGGTTGATCAGGAACCCATGCCCGCGCGGCGCCGCCCAGGCGTCCAGCCGGTCGATGTCCTCCAGGGTGAGCGAGCCCCAGAAGTGGTGCATCACGAAGTCGAACCCGATCTGCTCGAAGGCTTCCTGCGCCACCGGGTCGTCGTAGATCCACCGCTCCGAGCCGGCCTCGTCGACGCCGACCGGCATGGGGTTGGCCACGAGCTCCGCACCGCCCGGAGCCGCGGCGTTCAGGATGGTCATCACCACTGTTGGCCAGAGCATGACCGATCTGCCTCGGGTCCCCGAGTTCCGCAGCACGGCAGCCCCGACCTTGGTCGTCGGTCAGCCTCACCCCCTGCCCCCTCTCCGTCCCGGCTAGCGATTATCCACCTCTTGGTCGGTGCGTCAAGGGGCCGTTAGCTGTGTTGTTGACGCATCCTGGGAGCGCCGGCACACTGAAGGTATCCAGACTACCACATATCACGCTACAAGCCCCTGTAGGCCCCTACGGCCCGGTTTTCGGGGGTCTCCGGCCGGGGCCGCCCGGCGCCGAAGGGTGCCATCGAGGCTCGATCATGGCGAGGCTGGGCGAGTACCCCTCGTCCATCAAGGCCAACTGCTGACGGATCGAGCGCCGGAGTTCCTTGGCTGGCTCGGCACAGCACTCAGCGAACTGCTCCACTGTGACCGTCTCGAGGGACGGGAAGAGGATGCGCAGCAGCCCTGCGGCAATGCGCTGCACGGCGCGGATGTCCCGCAGGTCCCCCGTGGTCTGGAGGTGATCCTGGACACAGCTGGAGGGTCGGAAGCGCCGATCATGGTCGGGTCAGGCGTCCGCTACTCCATCCCCACCCAGAAGCGCATCACCGGGCCGGACGCAGGGATGTGGCGGAGTCTGAAGCAGCTGGGCGATCCGTCGGCCCAGCGAAGTGTCGCCCTTTCAGGTCTGTGGCTCAGAGGCCGCAAGTCATACCCCGTGGCCGGATCAGACCCGTCCCACAGTGCCAGCTTGTCGTCGCGCTGCGGAAGGAACACGGGTCGGATCATTCGGACGGCCCGCCGGCCCCAGTCGTCAGCCCCGACGGTGGCCCAGTGGCTCGGGTCGCAGCCGCGAGGCGCAGGAATGCTCGCCAGCGCCTTCGCGTCATCCACGATCTGCCAGACGGCCAGCCCGCTGTCCGGCAGGGCCTGCTCGTAGCTGTCCTTTGTCCAGCGGTTCTCCACGATGAAGTACTCCGAGGTGCTGTGACTGGGGTCCATCAGGACCAGCACCTCCGGGTGCTTCTCCACGGCCTTCAGCGTCTGCCAACCCGACTCGGTCACGACCCGCGCCGTCGCCCAACCCAGCCGCAGCTTCAGGAAGGGGTCCAGGTGGGAGCAGTAGCCGTGCCAGTCCATCAACGAGTAGGACCCCGCCCCGTAGGGATAGGCAAAGGGGAAGTACATGTCCGGGGCGTTGAGCATGAGGTGCGCCAGTTCGTGGACCACCACCGCGAGGTCCGGCGGGGCACCGAGGTAGCTCTCCGCGATGACTGGCACCTGCACCCCGTCCACCACCAGCGGCTCCAGCGTGGGGTACTCACGCCCGGCGGTCCCGCGGTTGGTGCCAAAGGACCCGTTCTGCGGGATGATGATGTGCACCGCCAACTCGCGAGTGCTGAGGGTTCCGTCGTGGTCCCGGTCGTACCGTGCGAAGTCGAACTCCTTGTCAGCCTGGCGGATGGCCTCCGTCCACTTCTCGACGTGGCCGTCGACGAAGCCGTCGCCGTCGGCGTCCTTGTCGTCGGTGCTCCAGTAATGCTCGGCCGGCTTGGCGGCGTCGTACCACCCGAGCACGCCCGCATTCGTCACCCGAAACCGCCCGTAAGAGTTCTCCCGGAAGTACCCGGCCACGCTGTGCTGCTTGCCGAACAGGAGGCGCTCAACGTCCGCCTTCGCCGGGGCGGGGTCGGTGGGCCGGTGGGGGTCCCACAGGATGCTCAGCATGGGAACGGCACCGACCGTGCGGTCGCAGCCGAAGAACGGCTTCGTGAGGTCAGGGCCGGTGGGGGCTGCGACGGCGGCGGCCCCGAGGATGCAGTTGAAGGCCACTACGAGAGCACGGATGAAGAGATCCTGTTGTCTCATATCAGTCCTTCCGGGGCCGAGGTTCACCTGGCCCGGTGGATGGGCACCCCAGTGGCACGGTGTGAGCGCTGGACTGTCCGGTGCCTCGTCAGGGCGCGCGTCCGCTACGTAGACCGGGATTGCCCATATGGAACGGTCGCCGTTCTCCCATGGGCTGCACAGCCGTCGATCGGCAGCACATACTGGCCGTTGGAGCCGCGGGCACCTTCCGCTCAGGCTGCGAAGCCCTGCCGAACTCGCTTCTGCCACTCGTCCTGGGGGTCTGTTGGCCTCGTTTGTGCTGACACGCTGGAGAGCAGGCGTGGCGCCGCCTCCCTATCGACAGGAATGGCATGGTCCGTGACCTTATGGCGGCCGACCTGAGTGAGCATCATGTCGGTGCTGGCGACAACCGCCGGATGCGGGAGAGTATCTGCCCGAACACCTCTTGGGGGACGTAGTGCGACTTCCCTCTCCTCGCGGATCGTCTGTACGGAGTGCCCTTCCCGCGGCATCCCTCAAGCACAGAGGGACATCTACCGAGGCGCGAGCCACCGTGTGGGGCGTACCCCTGCGCGGAAGTGGGGGAGCGGTCTGTGGACTGAGCTGGCGCGAGGTGCGCGGTGCTCATTGACCCCCGGGTTCCTCTACGGCCCCAGCTCCTGCTTCAGCCACCTTGCGAACAGGTCGCCCGCCGGTGCGGCGTCCCCATCCGCCCTAGCGAGCCACCCGATGTCCTGCGCTTCCACGACCTCCTGGGCGAAGTCCTCCGCGGCCTTCTCTCCGTGGTTAAGGTCGGGCTTCGCGACGGAGGGGAGGACCGCGATGCAGTCCCACTCGGCTCGCCCGAAGCTGAGCGACCAGTTCAGAACCCAACTGTAGGACCGGTAGAACTGCTCGTCACTGTCCGCCCGGGCGTCGGCGGGCACGGCGATGACGACCAGGTCGGGCCGCTGCTCGGCGGGCAAGGAGTTCAGCACCGGCCAGCCGCGTGCCTGGGCTTCTCGCTCGATCTCGGCCAGGGACCTGCCCTCCACCGGCCATGGAGTTACCTCGACACGCGCCTGCGGCCGCGTCGCGCGCAGGGCGGGCTCGACCAGGGCGTCATAGGGAGGCATGGCGACGGCCTTGACGACCTCGCCACGGTCGACCCGCTCGCGGGTTCTCGCCAGGCAAGGGGAGAGCGGCGGCACGTCCCTCAGCCAGGCGCGTCGCCCGCTCACTACCGATGCGACCTCCTCGGCGATCACCTTGTGGCCCCTCATGTTGGGGTGGATCGTCTCGCTCATCAGCCCCATCCAGGCGCGCCGGTCCGCGGCGCGGATCGCCTCATAGGCGCGGTAGCAGTCCGCGACCGGTACCGCCTCAGTCGCCCCGACGCTGCGCACGATCTCGGCATACTCGGCGAGCCGTTCGACAGGTCGCGCCTGGTCCTGCGGGTAGATCGAGTTTGGCGTGCAGAGAACGACGTCGGCTCCCTGGTCGCGGCACCGCTGGACGATCTGCGTGAGGTTGTCGCGGTAGGCCTCTGGAGACACGCGCGTCACGTCGTTCATCCCGAACATCACCGTCACCAGGTGCGGCCGGTGCTGCAAGACATCGGCCTCCATCCGTCCCAGCGCCCCCACCGTCGTGTCCCCACTCAGCCCGGCGTTGACGACTTCCACCCGCGCCGCAGGGCAGAGGCGCCGCAGCGCGAGGCCAAGCATCTCCGGCCAAGCACGCCTTCCTCCGGTGTGGTAGTAGATGCCGGTGATGCTGTCACCGAAGCAGACGATAGTGACCGGCTGTTTCCCCTCGGCCAGTAGTTGGGAAGCCCGGAGGGACACGGCGGCCTCCTGTCCCATGGCAGCAGCGGCCACCGACAGGGCAACGGCGCCCAAGCTGAGAGGGTGCCCTCCCGTCATCTTCAGCCTCCAGTCGAGGGACGCTGCCCGGTGCGGCCATCTCTGGCGCGCGTCAATCTCTCTGAACCGTGCGAGCCAACCAGCCAACCTGCAGTTCGCTGGGGCGCCTGCGGCCTCCTCGCACCGTCGCCGCTCACATAGAGCGCTCCACAGCCTTACAGAAGCGCCCTCTGGCGCGCTGGAAGCGCCTCCGAGCACAGAAGTGAGGCCAACCCCTACCTTGGGTGCGGGAGAGCATTCCTGCCGCTCGGAGGGCCCCCTACGCTCGGCGGAGCGCTCTCCACACACGTTGCTGCGGGATGGCGCAACCTGGCGGACCGGGGTAGCTCGCTTGCGGGGAGGCCCTCGCTCCTCCCCCCCACACAGGCTGCCCACAGCCTTACAGGAGCGCCCCCGGGCGCGCTGCAAGGGCCTCCGAGCACAGAAGTGGGGTCTACCCCACCCACGGGTGCGGGATGGCGTTCTGGGGGCGTGACGGGCTTGCTGTCGCGCAGAAGCGGGGGCCGTTCGCAGGACAGGTGCTCTACATCACGCCGCGGCTCGCGCTCTCGCTTGGTGCTCGGCCCTCCGCCCTACAGAGCGTGGTCGTCTCCGTTCACATCCAGGTGGCCGAAGCACCTGTCGCCGTTGAGGAACTCAACTCGTCCATCGCGGTAGCGCACCCGCACCTTGCCCTCGCCATCCAGCACGACACACGCACCCTCGTTCAGACGGATGTCGTTGTCGTGCGCATGGATGCCCGCCTCGTACTGGCCGGCGATGTCCAGCCCTACGCCGCCCGTGCCGTTCAGGCCGATGGCCCGGTCAAACCGCCCGTTGCCATCATGCACCTGGATGCCGTACTGCATGGGCCGGGGCCCGCCCACGGCCTGAATGTTCAGGCCGATCACCTGCGTGGGGTCAGGGCCCTCGTAGTCGTTGCTCATCTCGATGTTCACGCCCAGCGCCACCATCCGACCGTGGTTGAAGACCTCCGAATGCAGCCCTGTCGACCAGCCCGGACCGCGCTTGTGCAGGCGAGAGCACAACACGCAGGCATCACCGACTTCGTGATGGGTCTCCAAGCTGGCGTACATCGTCCAGGGGTAGGAGTTGCGTCCTTTCTCTTCATGGATGAGGGAAAGCACTTCGTGGGTCATGGCGCGGCCGTTGTTATCGTCGCCGCGCTCGAACAAGAGCATCGTGTCCAAG
>VGFB01000053.1 GCA_016869015.1 Armatimonadota bacterium | reverse complement strand
CCAGCCGTCCGAGTGGCTTCAGACGGAGGAGAAGGACCTGGCCGAGGGCGAGGCGGAGGGCCTGGCGGTCCGGAGCGACGGCTCGCTGGTGGTGGCGGACAAGCTGGTGGGCGACCGGCTGCTGGAGCCGCAGCGAGGCGTGTGGTCGGTGACCGGCGGCGAGGACGGCAGTCTGTTCTACGGCACGGGGAAGGACGGGCGGGTCTGCAGGGTGGTGGAGGGTGGGGAGCCGGAGGTGCTGTGCGAGACGGGGCAGATGTCGGTTCACGCGCTGGCCCTCAGCGGGGGGAAGCTGTACGCGGGCACGGCTCCTGAGGGCAAGCTGTTCCGGATCGACCCGGCCCAGCCGGGCGCGCCGGAGAGCCTCGCGACCTTCGCGGACCGGTACGTGTGGGCTCTGCTCCCGGACGGCAGCGGCGGCGTGTATGTGGGCACGGGTAGCGAGGGTCGCATCCACCACGTGGCCGCCACGGGTGAGACGACGCTGGTGGCGAAGCTGCCGGCGCAACACGTCCTGTGCCTGGCGGCGCTGGGGGAAGACCTGCTGGCCGGCACCGCTGAGAACGGGGTGGTCTACCGGGTCAAGCGGACGGGGGAGTTCAGCGCGCTGTACGATTCGGAGGACCCGGCGATCACCGGCGTGGCCGCCACATCGGCGGGTGAGGTGTACGCCTGCACGTCTCAGAAGGGCTTCGTCGTGCGGATCACGCCGGGGCAGGAGCCTCGGGAGGTCCTGAAGCTCGACAAGCAGGCGGCCACGGCGATGGTGGCGCTGGGCGAGACGGTCTATGTGGGCACGACGGATGACGGGAAGATCCTGTCGGTCAGGGGTCCCGAGCAACACGCGGTGGTGGGCAAGGTCGAGGCTTCGGAGGTGAGCTGCCTGGCGGCGGCGGGCGCGCGTCTTCTCGCGGGAGCGGTCAACCCGGGGCGAGTGGCGGTCGTGGATACCACTGCTCCGGCGTCGGGGTCGTTCGAGTCGGCGGTGCTGGACGCGGAGCGCTCGGCCCGCTGGGCAAGCCTCCTGTGGACGGGCGAGGAGGCGGAGGGGGGCAAGGTGGAGGTTCAGGCCCGGGTCGGCTGGACGGCGGACCCGGATGACGGAACGTGGAGCCCGTGGTCACTGCCTCTCCCGCGCGCGGAGGCGCGCAAACCGGACCTGGCCTCAAGCCGGTACGTTCAGTATCGGGTCACGATGGAGCGAGCCAACGGCGGGGCGTCGCCGGTGTTCCGGAGCCTGGTGCTGCGGTATCTCCCGGCGAACCGCAAGCCGACGCTGACGCTGACCGAGCCGAAGGACGGGGCCGCGATATCGGGCAAGTACACGCTGAAGTGGACGGGCAAGGACGACGACGACGACAAGCTGCGGTACGCGGTGTACGTGCGTCCGAACGGCCAGGACGATTGGAGGCTGCTTGAGGAGGACCTGGAGGACGCGGAGTATGAGTGGGACACCAAAGCGGAGGGGACGAAGGAGGGCGTGGTGACCGTGCGCGTGGTGGTGACCGACGCGCTGAGCAATCCGTCGGAGCCGCTGGGGGACGAGGTGAAGGTGTTCCCGGTGACCGTCGACAACACGGCGCCTCGCTTCCAGCAGCATGGGCAAGCCGCGGTGGGCGAGGACAGGACGGTGGCGCTCCAGGGCAGCTGCTGGGATGAAGCGTCGGCGATTGCGGGGATCGAGTACCGGGTCGGCAAGGACGGGCCCTGGAGGAGTGTTGCCGCGAGGGACGGCCTGCTCGACGGACCGGGCGAAGGGTTCGAGCTCCGCACCCAGGCCCTGGACCCCGGCGAGCGGACCCTCACCATCCGCGTGCGCGATGCGGCGGGGAACAAGACGGATACGAAGATCACTGTGACGATCCCCGGCGAGCCCAAGGCCGACGAGAAGACTGAGGGCGAGGCCGATGACGCCAAGGCGGTCGGCTGAGCGGACCGTCCGCGGCCCAACGCCCGAGAGCGTCCGGGCGGTCCATGCGGGCCTGGTTCGGGCGCGGGGCCGGCCGCCCCGGCAACGGCGCGGCGACCCGCTGGACTGCCTGATCGGGACGTTGCTCTCCCAGAACACCACCGGCGCCAACTCGCGCGCGGCCTTCGCCGAGCTGAAGCGCCGGTTCCCCACGTGGCAGGCTTGCCTGCAGGCTCCGACCGAGGCCGTGATCGCGGCGATCAACTGCGCCGGGCTGGCGCGGACTCGCGGCCCGCGCATCCAGGCCGTCCTCGCCCGGATCAGGCACGATCAGGGCGAGCTCACCTTGGACGCGCTGCACGAGACCGACTCGGCCCTCGCAATGACGTACCTTCAGTCCCTCCCCGGGGTTGGCCCGAAGACCGCCGCGTGCGTCCTCCTCTTCGCGTGCCGACGGCAGGTCTTCCCCGTTGACACCCATGTGGCTCGGATTGCGGTCCGGCTGGGCTGGGCTGCGGAGGGCGCCTCCCCGGAGAGGATCCAGGAGCGGCTCGAGCCTCTCGTGCCCCCGGCCCTGCGCTATCCTCTTCATGTGAACCTCATTGCCCACGGGCGACTCGTCTGTCGCGCCGGCAGGCCGCGGTGCGCGGAGTGCGTGGTCCGTGAGCACTGCGCGACAGGGCGCCGGCAGTGAGCGCTCCGGCCGGCGCTGCACCACGAGGGGATGGAGCCTCCCCGGCGAAGTGTACTCGAAACAGCCCGTGCGAGGAAGGCAATGCCCGCAGACAGTGTGCCCCCACTGGTCATCGAGCCCCCGGTCGTTCAGGTGGCGATTGACGTGCTGACGATAGACGCCGCGCTCCGGATCGGCGAGGCCGCGTGTCAGGCCGGGGCGGACTGGCTGGAGGCGGGAACCCCGCTCATCACCTTCGAGGGCGTGAGGGCGATCGGCGCTCTGGCCCAGGCCTTCCCTGGGAAGCCCGTGCTGGCGGACTTCAAGATGATGGACGGAGTGGCGAAGTACGTTCTGGAGACAGCCCGGCAGGGCGGCCGCATCGCAACGATCTGCTCCGTCGCCTCCGACGCCAGCCTGCGGGCGGCGGTCGCCGCCGGGCGGGAGTGCGGCGTGCGGATCATCAGCGACCTGTACGCCGCTCCGGACGGCCCGCGGCGCGCCAGGGAGGTGATCGCGCTGGGCGTCGACTCGGCGTACATCCACTACGGGGCCGATCAGCGCAACGAGGACCCGCACCACGACCCCCTGCTGTTCCTGAACGAGTGCCGAGGCCTCGGCGCGCCGATCGGGGTCGGCACGTTCTCGGTGGAGGACGGGGTGCGCGCGGTTCAGGGCGGGGCGGACATCGTGGTGATCGGGGTGCCGCTGATCCAGGCGAGCGACCCGGCGGCCGAACTGCGGGAGTATGTCGTGCGCGCCAGGGAGGCGTGGCACGCGCGACAGCCGTAGGCTGTGGGGAACCTCCGGCGTGAGGCGCACGATAGTATGGAGAGCGCGCCGCCCGCGGCGCCGAAGGAGACTCGCATGCGTAAGCCCTGGACGGGGCTGTTGCTGCCGGCGCTCGTAATCGCCGCGTGCTCTGCCGTCGCGCAGGATGCGGAGGAGGGTGGAAAGCCGCGCTTCTTCTTCGAGGGCGGCAAGGCCCCCGCGGCGCCGGAGGGCGACGGCGTGGGGTTCAGCTTCGAGGCGGACGCAGACCTGGCTGCGTGGCAGGCGCTGGACGCCGAGGCGCTGATCGAACGGGACACGGCGCCCGGGGCGGCGTTTGCGGGCGAGGGCTGCCTGCGGATGACATGCGTCGCCCGCGAAGGGGCCTTCCAGCAGCTGACGGCGCGCCCGCCGACGGTGACCGAGGCCGCGACCCTCGCCTTCGGCATCCGGACGGACCTGCCCACGAATCTGAGCTTCGGCGTGGTGGAGGGCGGCGGGGCCTTCTACCAGCAGTTCGCCGCGATTCCGGGCGGCCAGTGGACGTGGGTGAGCGTCCCCCTCGCCTCCCTGGTCTTGTCGCAGGATACGCAGGACGCGTCGGGCCGCCTGGAGCCGGAGCAGATCGCGGAGATCCGGCTGGCAGACCTGGCAAACCTGCCGGGCCCGCTGGGCGATGCCCTCGGCCGCAAGACCGGAGTCCAGCGGCTCTGTCTCGACGAGGTGGTGCTGTCGAGCGCGACCGAGGGCACCGTCGCGGGGGCCGGCGATCCGCGCTTGTTCGTTGAGGGGTTCGAGGGCGAATCGGTCATGGCTCTGGCGATCGGCGGCGCCGCGCTGGAGCGCGTCGCAGAGGGCGACGGCCACGCGCTGCGCGTGGTGGCGGACGGTCGGGCGAGCCGATGGCAGGGCTGCGTGCTGGCCGTCGGGCAGCTCGATCTGCGGGCGGCTTCGGGCCTGTCGCTGAGGCTGGGGGCATCGGAGGGGCTCGTCGTGAACGTGACGCTGGAGGAACGCGACGGCTCGAAGTACAGCCAGCGCATCGGTGTGGCGGCGGACGCGCCCTCCGAGAAGACCATCCCGCTGGACGCGATGATCCTCGAGACGGACTCCGCCGACGAGAACGGCCGCCTCGACCGCGACCAGGCGCGCGTCCTGGTCATCGTCGCCGACATGGCTCGGGCGGTCCGGCTGCCGGCCTGGTTCAGCCTGGACGACGTGCGGTTCGAGTAGGCCGTTCTTACCCCCCCAGGGCCTCGATCAGGTCGCAGGCCTCCTCAAGCGGGTATCCCTCGCGCATCCGCCGCGCCGCCTCCCGGCAGCGGCAGGCGACCTCCTCGGACTCCAGCAGCTGCTCCAGCTCGCGCGCGACGGCCGGGCCGTGAAACCGGCCGGGCGCCAGTGAGGAGCCAACGCCGAGGCTGCGCAGGCGCGCCGCGTTGTCGGGCTGATCGAAGGCGGTCGGCATGATCAGCTGGGGCACACCTGCCGCGAGACCCTGCGCCACCGTGCCGATGCCGCCGTGGTGGACGAGCGCGGCGGCGCGGGGCAGGACCCGGCTGAGCGGAGCGTAGTCGAAGTGCGGGACGTCCGTCGGGAGGCCCGGTGGCACCTGCTCGATGTGTCGCGCCAACAGGAGCCCGCGCCGGCCCAGATGCCGGCATGCCTCAACGCCGGCCCGCAGGAAGTGATGCCCGAACCGGTTGGCCGAGCCGGGGGTGAAGACGATGGGCGGCTCGCCGGCCTGCAGGAAGCGTTCGAGCGCCTCGGGCACCGCCGCGCTGGCGGACTGGTCGTACAGGGGGAAGCCGGTCAGGACGGTCTGGGGCGGCCAGTCGGGCGCCGGCGGCGCGAACCAACTCGGGAAGAGACCGATCACCCGGTCGGGCGAGGTGGCCCAGGAGGTGAGCGCGCGCTTGATCGGAGGGAGACCCAGCTCGCGCCGGAGTGCGTTGAGCTCGCCGCCGATGGCTCGGTCGACTCCCCAGTCGGCGAGGCGCAGGATCAGCCGACGCAGGGCCATCGGCGTCCGCGAATGGACCCATGAGAGGCTGCTTGGCGGCTGCTGAAGGCTGAGGAAGGCCATCGGCTGGAGGTGGATCGTCGCCAGGGGCACACCACGCGCCTCACAGAAGAGCCGGGCCGCCGCGGCGAGCATGAGGGGAGCGGCGACGACGGTGCGGGACGGTTCGTGGAGGCCGTCGAGCGCGGCCAGGGCGGGCCGCAGGGTCGGCGCGATGTGGCGGATCAGGTGGAAGAAGCCGGTGTAGGGGCGCCAGACACGGGCATCGTGGGTGACGCGGTCGAAGTCTTCGGCGGTCCCGACAGGCGCCGACCGCAGCCCCTCACGTCGGATCAGCTCGTCGAAGTAGGCGCTGGTGACCACGGTGACATCGTGGCCGCGGGCCCGCAGCGCGTGGCCCAGCGCGATGAACGGGTGCACGTCGCCGTGGCTCCCCGCCGGGCACAGGAGGACGTTCAGGCGGCGTTGTCCACCGGAACAGGCCTCGCTCACCCGGTCACCTGGCGCAACGTGTCCCTCAGGTACTGGAGGCTCTTGCCGGCGTGCTCGACGGGGTCGAGGGTGAAGTCGAAGACCTCGACCGAGGCGTAGCCGGTGTACCCGATCTCGAGGAGGGCCTTGAGGATCGGCCGGAAGTCCACGTCCCCCCAGCCCGGGCCGCGCTGGCAGGGGTCATTGACGTGGAAGTGGCGGAGGTAGTCGCGGGTGGCTCGGATGGCGGCCGGGAGGTCGGCTTCCTCGTGGGACATGCTGTTCACGTCGAGGATGACGCCCACGTTGGGCAGGCTGATGCGGCCGGCCATCTCTCGCGCCTCGGCGGCGGTGGTGATCATGTTCGTCGAGTCGGAGAGGAGCGGTTCGATGCAGACCTGGAAGCCCTCGGCGCCGGGTACCCGGGCCGCCTCCGCGAGCGCGTAGGCGAACCAGGCGCGGGCGTCCTCCGGGTTGACGCCCGGGAGGATGTTGCGCTGCTTGGGGGAGCCGACGACCATGACCCGGCCGCCGATGTCGCAGCCAAAGCGGACGAGATCGCGCAGGTACTGCACGGTGCGCTCCCGCACGACGGGTTCGGGGCTGGTGATGTGCAGGTCGTCGGGTCCGACGAGGACCCAGTGGATGCCCGCGATCTCCAGGCCATGCTCGCGTCCGAGGACGACGATGCGGGCACGCTGCTCCCCGGAGATGTCGGTCACGCGCTTCTCGAGGGTGAAGGGCGCGATCTCAATCGCATCGTAGCCGAGGCGGGCGGCGAGGGCGAACTGCTCCTCCAACGGGTAGTCCTGGAAGATCTCGTTGCACACGGCGAACTTCATCGGGGGGGCCTCCAAGGTCGTATCATTGGGGCTTGGCGCGGCGCTTGGCATCCAGCAGTCGTCGCATGCGCTCCTCTCGGCCGCCGGTGGCGGGCCCGGGCCTGGAGGCGGGACGCGGCGCCGCCCCGGGCGCCGGCAGGCGGACGGTCGTCTCCGGACGCTCCTCCCGGAGCGTCTCCTGCGTCTCCTGCTTCCGCTCGAGCAGGCGGCTCAGGGGCGCGCCCGCCGGGGCGGGAATGGGCAGCCGGCGCCACCAGGCGAGCCTGGCGAGCACTTCGGCGAAGGCGGCCCAGTGCTCGCGCTCAATCATCAGGCGGCGCAGCGCTACATCCAGCGGGAAGAGCAGCAGCGCCACGGCGGCCAGGAGCGGCCAGATGTCGGTCGCCTTGCGGACGCCCGGCCGGGTCTTCACGAACGCCATCTGAGGATCCGGCTGCAGGGCCCCGCCGGTGACCTCAACCACCTGGGCGAGCAGCGGCTCGTTCGGCCCAAGCTCGGCGTACTCCGGCGGGTACGACACCTGCGCGCCCGCGACCTGAGAGGCGCCGCGACCCTTCTCGTCCTGGTAGGCGAGGTTGGCGATGTACTGGCCGACATCGCGGGCGCGGAAACGCCCTTCGTAGCGGCCGGGGGCCACCTGCCGCAGTGGCAGGCGCTCGGCCTCCAGGCCCGGCCCGATGACCCTCGCCTCGGCCTTCAGGAAGTTGACGAAGGTGCCGTCTGGGTCGATGGCTTCCAGCTCCACGCGCCCCTCGCCGCCGTCGATGGCCAGGGACGCAACATAGGGCGACTTCGGCACGGAGCGGATCGTCCAACGAACCACCTGCTCCCAGAACTTGCGATAGCCCGGCCAGCTGATCCAGTGGGTAGCCCAGTGAGCCTTCGCGTCGGAGGTGAAGGCGACCGCTCGCCCGAGGCCGTAGCGCCACTCGGTGAGCACCGGGTCGCCTTTGGGCGTGACGACGCTGTTGTGGGCGAGCTCCTTCTTCGTGGTGACGACGTGACCGAGGAGCGGGGGCATGCTCGGCAGATGGATGCCGCGGAGCAGTTCGCTGGCCGGATCGCAGCGCGGCTGGAAGGCCTCGTCGACGAGGAACTGTTGGGAGGCCAGCATCGTCTCGCGCGTGAAGATGCGGGGGATGCTCCGGGGGCTGTCGGTGTAGTAGAAGTTGCCCTTGCCGATCTTGGCGAGGGCCTGGAGGAGGCCGATGGCGGAGTCGCTGCCGACGGCGACCGCGGAGATGGTGATGCCGGAGCCGGCCATCTGCCGGGCCAGGCCCTCGAAGTCGGCGGGCAGGGACTGGCCGTCGGTGAGGAGGATGCAGTGCTTGAGCTTCGCGTCGGAGGCCTTCAGGCGCTGGAAGCCCAACTGCATGGCGCCATACATCTGTGTCCCGCCGCCGGCGGCAATGCCCGCGACCCGATTGCTGATGTCGTCCTTGTGAGTGGCTCTCTGCAGCTTCACGACTTCCTTCGTGGCCTCATCGAAGCAGATCACGCCGATCTCGTCCTGCGGGTTGAGCACCTTGACGGCCGCGATGGCGGCCTCCTTGGCGAGATCGACCTTCGCGGCGCCGAGCATCGTCATCGCCATGCTGCCGGACTTGTCGATGATGAGCTCCATGGCCAGCCCAGGCAGCTTCTGCTTCCGGCGCACGTCCATGTAGACGGGCAGGGCGTCCTCCACCGGCGTCTGGTAGTACCCCCCAACCCCGAAGCTGTCCTCGCCGCCGATCATGATCAGGCCGATGCCCAGGTCGCGGACCGCCGCGCGGATCGCCATCATCTGTTCGAGCGAGATGAGGTCGGCGCGCACATCGCTGAGGATCAGGGCGTCATACTGCTGCAGTTCGGCCAAGGCCAGCGGCACGCCGGAAAGCCCGACGAGCTCGGTCTCGATCCGGGCGCCCTGCAGGGCGGGCAGGAGGTACTGCTCGCCGCCGGGGTCGCCCTCGCAGTAGAGCACCTTGGGCTGCCCCCGGATCAGGCAGAAACCCAGGGCCCGGTTGTTCTCGGGCAGCGTGTCGTCGGCGGTCTCGACGACCGCCTGGAACTCGTAGAAGCCCGCCTGGTCGATGACTTGCGGCAGCTCCAGGCTGTTCACGCCCTCCACCAGCTTCGCATCGTAGGAGCGCAGGTGCTCATCGTTGCGGAGGAGGCGAATGGTGGCCGTGGTGGGACGGAGGCTGCGGAGCACCAGTCGGAGGCTGAACGGCTCGCCGATCTTGACCTGGGACGGCATCACGAGCTTCTCGGCGAGCACCTCCTTCTCGTACTTCGCCGCGAGGGGGACGACGTCGATCAGGACATCATCCGAGGCGGCCAGGTTGGCTTCGTCCAGGGCGCTGCCGAGGTTCTCGTTCCCATCGGTGAGGAGCACGATCTTGCGGAGCGTCCCCTCCGGGAAGGCCGCCAGAGCCAGGCGCAGGGCGGCCGCGAGGTCGGTGCGGGCGGGGGAGAGGGTCGAGTGCACTTTCTCGAAGCGGAGGGAACGCGCCGGGGAGAGCTCCATGAGCGCTTCGGAGCCCACGGCGATCACGCCGGCGAGGTCGTCCCCGCGCATCTGCTTGAGGGCCTGGGTGACGTACTCGAGCGCCTGAGTCTTCTGCGCCGCCGGGACGCTGTCGGAGATGTCGAGGATGAAGAAGACACACTGCTGATCGTTGGTGCGCACCGCCTGCAGGCCCGCCAGGGCGAGCACCAACAGGGTCACGATGAGCCCGCGGAGCCCCAGCGTGAACCAGCGGCGGCGGTGGGGCTGGTCGGCAAGGCTCCCCCGGTTCACCCAGACGAGATAGGGCAGGAGCAGGAGCCCCACGAGAGCTAGCGGGTTGGACAGCGCCAATGACATCCCGGCCGTCCGCAAGCGAGATTGGCACGCGATCCCTGGTGAGTACGACGATTTCGCGGGGGAGGGCGTTGTTCCTTCCGTCGGAGGTGATCGCACGGGCCGGACGGAAGGCGGCAGCCATCGGCGCTCCCGGAGGCCGGCGGCGGGACCGGGGGACGTGACCGCATCAAGCCGGCCGCTGCGGCGGACCCGGACCCCGGGGCGGAGTGGGGGAGGTAACTACTATGGAGGGTAGGGAACAGGGAGCGCGTCGCACCAGCGGCCAGGGCAAGGAGATCGACTCGGTGGAGACGGACATGTCGCCCGAAGAGCGGTTGGAGCGGGCTCGTCAACACATCTTCTCGACGGGCGCGGAGGACAGCGGCACGCGCCTGTGCCTGGCCAACATGCCCTACGGCCTGGCGAAGATCCACTACGTGCAAGAGCAGCTGGGGTATCCGCCGGACGCCACGTTCGTCGGCAGCCCGGACATGACCATCACCCGGAACATCGGGCGCTGGCAGGCCGGGTTCGGGTACGGCGGCAAGGTCAGCTGGGGCGAGGGCGACCGGGAGTTCGTGGTCCTGGACACGAAGCCCAACTGCTGCGGGATGCTGGTCGGCGCGATCGACGATCTACCGGACATCCCACAGCTGATCGAGCGGATGGCTGAGATGCAGGCCGACCCGCCGGAGCTGGACGGCGTGCCGCTGACGTGGGACTTCGCGGAGGGCAACCACTTCATCGACATCTGCGTGGTGGACCGCCTGGATCCCAGCGTCGACCTGCCACCGTACACCTTCGTGCTGCATGCCGCGGGGAACGAGCTGCGCTCTGCCACGAGCCACGGCCCCGGCCTCTACTGGGACTTCAGCAACGGCCTGCGGCACATGGCGCAGGCCTACGAGACGCCCTTCGGGCCGCTGCGCGTGCTGGAAGGGGAGCACGCGCGGGAGTACATGGAGTTCTACCGCTACGCCGACAGCTTCACGAAACGCCGCCGGCTGCTGGCCGGCGAGCGGCTGTTCGGGGAGTTCCGAGTCATCGCGAATGAGACCCATCAGGGCCTCGTGAACGCCAACGAGGTGATCCTGGGCTGCCACCACGTGGAGCGGGATGCCCCGGGGAAGCTCTATCCCCTGATGCTGCGCAGCGACATCCCCGGGTACCTGCTACGCGGACTGCCTAACTTCTCGGACACCGCCATCGAGGCCCTCGGGTTCACCGGCCGGGCGGCGGACCTCGGCGTGCTGCACCGACTGCGGCAGGCGGACCTGCTGCCACACGGCGCGGGCTACGTGCTGCCGCACATCCTGCACGTCACTCGCGTCCTCGAGCGCGCGGGCAGGCGCTACTTCGAGTGCGACACCGTGAACGACCGCGGCCGCGAGGTCATCAGCCACCCGCGCGACGTGCCGCACGACTACCGCGGGCGTAGTGTCGTGCTCTCCACGGTGGAGCTGGGCCTCGGTCAGATCGTCGCGAAACTGGTGCCGGTGAGGGTCCTCAAGACCTAAATAGGAATCCGCGATTCTCGGTCGTTCATGCAGCGAGTGCTTCTGGCCCGCGTGCGACGGAGGCGTGGTTGCCGGGCCAGGGGTCGGCGGTAGTCAGGAAG
>VGFB01000052.1 GCA_016869015.1 Armatimonadota bacterium | reverse complement strand
CTTCCAGCAGGGCCCTCAGATGCAGGTTCTGCACCCCCGCAATGGCCCCGTCGACCTCCTCCAGCATGTCCAGCGGGTCGCGCTCCGAGACGGGCAGGTAGTCCGTCGGCTCGATCTCGCTGGGCGCGCACGGCTCGGCGGCCTCGATGATGAGCTGCAACTTGCCCTGATACTCATCCACCCGGCCCCGCACACGCACCACCGTGCCCGGGACGCAGCACTCCGCCAGCCGGTCGGCGTTGTCCCAGGCCCTCGCCGCGATCTCGCCCGTGCGGTCGGCAAGCGTCAGGTTCAGGTACTGGCCGGGCTTGTTCCGGAACGCCGCCAGCGACCGCGACCGAACGGCAAACGATGAGTCGACCCGAGCGTTGGCCGCCAGGTCCCCGATCAGTTGCTTCTCCACGTTCGTTGGATCCTCCCGACCTCAGGTGTCGACGAGCGCCGGCGCGCGGTTCAGGAAGACCGGCCGCCAGGCGCACCCGTCGTGCTCCAGCAGCGAGATCGTGCCCGTCTCGGCGGTGAACGCCCCCCGATCGCGGACCGTCAGCCCCAACGCCGGCAAGACCGCCGTCTTGAGGACGCCGCCGTGGGTCACCGCGACCACTGTCCTCCCCTCGATGGCCGTGCGCGCCATGAAGGCTGCGACCCGGGCGTTGAACGCGTCGGCCGGCTCCCCCAACGGGCCGAAGCCGTCCGGCCCGGCATGTCGACGCCCTCGCTCGCGAGCGATCTCCGCAGCGGTCAGCCCCTGCCAGCGCCCCCAGCCGCGCTCGTCCAGGAGGGGGCTGGTCCGCAGAGGCGCGCCCGTGGCGTCCGCCACCATGCGTGCCCCCTCGGAGGTCCGGCGGAGGGTCGAGCAGAGCACCACGTCCACCGACACCCCCCGGAGATGTTCGGCCACCGCCTCCGCCTGTCGTCTTCCGGCCGCGGACAACGGCACGTCGAGTTGCCCCTTCAAGCGGAGGTCCGGCTCGAAGTACGTGTCGCCGTGTCTCACCAGGTACAGACGCGTCATGGCGCCTCCTCCGGCACCGTGAGCGGACGGTGAGCCCCTTCCGGGTCCAACAGCAGGTGACCGAGCCGCACTTCCGCGGCGCGCGCGCCCTCGGCGCGACAGCGGCACAGCAAGCGGCCCGCAGCCGCATCGAGCTCTCGAAGCACGCCGAGGCTCAGCAAACGTCCCCGCTCGTCGCTGAGGCCCAGCAACAGGCCCGTCGGCGCGGAGGGACGGGGCAGGTGCAGCTCTCCGGCGCCCGAGACGGCAACCCGACGCAAGTCGATCTCGCACTCGATGGCGTCCTTCAGGTGCGCCCGGAAGGCGGCCTCACGGCGTTGCCTCCGCTCCTCGGGCGACCGCCGCCGCACCTCCGCCGCAGCTCGTAGGACGTGGAGCGGGAAACGCTCCAGCCCGCGCCATGCCCGCCGGAAGGCCCGCAACTCGTCCTCCCGCTCGACGAGCACGACATGCGCCTCGCCCAACAGCTGCGCCTTGGCCTGCTTGAGCGCAACCGCCTCGCTCCCGGCAACCCAGCCCGTTGAGTCCACCACCAAGCGCGCCAGGCCTGCGTCTCGCGCCGCCTCCGTGAAGGCCCCCAGAACCTCCGCGGGGACCCGCCTCGGGGAGACATCGCCCACGAAGAAGGCGCAGCGGTCCCTCAGGCCTGCGGACTCCACCCGCGCGCACCCCACCGTCGCCGGTAGCCCCAGTTGTGACTGCCCCACATCGGCGTCCACCAGACGGGCGTCCCGGCCGGCCTGGGCCCACTCCCCGGCCAGCCAGCGGCAGAGCGTGCTCTTGCCGGTGTCGGCCCCGCCGACGACCAGCACGGCCCGGGGGCCGCGGCTCAGGGCGTCGGCCAATCGCGTCCAGGCCTCGGGAACGCGCAGGTCGGCGATCATCTCGTCGGCAGGGTTCGGTGCGCCGCGGCCACCGTCCTCCGAGATGCGATGCAGGTCACAGCCGAGGCCTGCGCCGACCGGGCGCGTTCTAGAGGGTGAGAACCCACTTGAGGAGGTCGGGGCGATGGTGGCAAGACTCAAGTTGGCAGGCGTCATACTCGCAGGGATCGGGGTCGGTCTGGTCATCGTGTGGAAGCTGCAGCCGGACCGTCGCAGCGATTCCCAGCAAGTCCTCGAGGCCCTTGTGGACATGCAGCGCGCGGTGGAGGCCAAGGACACTGGCGCCTTCATGCGTCACATCTCCGAGGAGTACAAGGACTCCACGGTTGAGAACAAGCGCGAGCTGACACGCCTTGTGCAGAGCGGCCTGTATGAGCGGGGCGAGTTCCACTGCGAGCTTCAGGTGGGCGAGCCCGAGCTTCAGGGCCGAACGGCGAGGGTCGACGTAAACGTCGACTTCCGGATCGAGCGCGAGGGTCGCGCCTCCACCGTAAAGCCGTTTGCCGTTCGGACGGAGTGGGCGAAGGAGAGGTCCGGCTGGCGGGTCATTCGCGCCGAAGGCTACATGGAAGCCGAACCGGCGTTCAGCGACGCCGCCTGGTGATGCTCCGCGGTCGCCCGCACGGTCCGCAGCTCCCTGGCCCCCACACTTCCCCACTCCGGCCTCTACATTGACCCTCGGTCGCCCGACGTGCTATACTGAGGTCAGTTGAGCAG
This sequence comes from Armatimonadota bacterium, assembly GCA_016869015.1. Classification (GTDB taxonomy): domain Bacteria; phylum Armatimonadota; class Zipacnadia; order Zipacnadales; family VGFC01; genus VGFC01. Next base: position 8,574 of record VGFB01000052.1, on the reverse strand, counting down.
TCCCTCCGGACTGGGGGGCAGGCTGCCGTTCAGGGGGGCGCCGGCGGCGAGGCCTGTTCCCACACATCTCGCACGCCGTCCCTCGCGGCCCCCGTGGCCGCGTTTTCGTGGGTAGGGTGATCCGGTGCCGACCAAGAGCGGACGCAGCAGGTGGCAGCGCCTGCCCCGGGTGCTGCGCTGGCTGTACCCGGGCCTGCGCGTGAAGCGCTGGCTTCTGCTGCTCTTGCTGGGGCTGGTGGTCGTCTCCTTCGGCGTCGCCTTTGCCATCGGGCTTGGCACGATGGTGGAGGTCACCGATGCCGTGAGCCGCGTCGTCGGCGCCTCCTTGGCGAGTCGTGCCTCGGCCGTGGTCGGAGTCGCCCTCATTGCCGGTGGCCTGTGCGCCGTCGTGCTGTCGCTGGCCCAGATCGTGCACTCGATCGCCGAGCCGCTGCGCGAGCGGGAGAACCGCGCTCTGGTCGATGTGCTGCTGGCGGATCGCGTGCGGCCCCGCGGCCCATCGGTTGTCGCCATCGGCGGCGGGACGGGCCTGTCGAACCTCCTGCGCGGCCTGAAACGCCACACCAGCGACATCACGGCCATCGCCGCGGTCTCCGACGAGGGCGGCAGTTCGGGGCGGCTGCGCCGCGAAATGGACACGCTGCCTCCGGGTGACGTGCGCAACTGCCTGGTGGCCCTGGCCGATGACGAAGCCATCATGGGGCGGTTGCTGCAATACCGCTTCGAGGATGTGCCCTCCGTCAACGGGCACTCGCTGGGCAATCTCTTCATCGTCGCGCTGGCGTCGATCACAGGGGACTTCGAGCGGGCCGTGAAGGAGACCAGCAAGGTCCTCGCCATTCGGGGGCGCGTCCTGCCCGCGACGCTGGACCACGTTGTGTTGTGCGCGCGCCTCCAGGACGGCGCCACCGTGCGCGGCGAGACGGAGGTGAGCGCCCACGGCGGCGCCATCGAGCGCGTGTTCCTGGATCCCGAGCGGCCCGAGGGACTCCCGGAGGCCGTTGAGGCCATCGGTGCCGCAGACATCGTCGTTCTCGGGCCGGGCAGCACCTACACCAGCCTCATCCCCAACCTCCTGGTGCCGGGTGTTGCCGAGGCGTTGCGCCGCAGCAACGCGATTCGGGTGTTCGTCTGCAACGTCATGACCCAGCCCAGAGAGACCGACCTCCTGCTGGAAGCGTCCGACCAGGTCCGCGTTGTCCTGGCGCACGCCGGCGGGAAGGTCTTCGATTACGTCTTGATCAACGATGCCGTCCCGAGTGCCGGGGTGCTTAGCCGCTACGAGAGCGTCGGTGCGCGGATCGTGCACGCTGACGCCGAGGAGGTCGGCCGCATGGGCCTCATCCCGATCTGCGGCGACCTCATATCCGATGACATCTACGCTTGGCATGATCCGGACCGGCTGGCTCAGGCCATCTTGCGCCTGCGGCCCGTCGGCGAACCCGTGGTCTAGTCGGCGATAGATCGTGAACGCGCGCTCGCCCGCTTCCCGCGACGAGCGCCGAACGCTGTGAGCCGGCCTCCGCCGGCCCAAGCTACCCGAGGAGGGATCATCGTGGCAGTACGTTTGGGGATCAACGGTTTCGGACGCATCGGACGGCAGGTCACCAAGGCGCTCTTCACCCGCTACGGCGAAGACATCGAGCTGGTGGCCATCAACGACCTCACCGACAACGACAGCCTGGCTCATCTGCTCAAGTACGACTCCATCTATGGCCGCTTCCCCGGTTCGGTCGAGGTGTGCGGCGAAGACCTCGTAATCAACGGGAAGACGGTCAAGAGCCTCGAAGTCCGGGACCCCGCTGAGCTCCCCTGGGGCGATCTGGGCGTGGAGGTCGTCATCGAGTCTACCGGCCACTTCACCAACGACAAGGCCCTCGGCCATGTGGCCGCCGGCGCGAAGCGCGTCATCATCTCCGCGCCCTGCAAGATGAAGGAGGCGGACGCCAAGAAGCAGCTCGTGACCGTCGTCCTGGGCGTCAATGAGGAGATGTACGATCCGACCGCGCACACCCTCATCTCCAATGCCTCCTGCACGACCAACTGCCTTGCCCCCATGGCCAAGGTCCTCAACGACAACTGGGGCATCGAGCAGGGCTTCATGACCACCATCCACAGCTACACCAACGACCAGCGCATCCTCGACTTCCCTCATGAGGACAAGCGTCGGATGCGCGCCGCTGCCGTGAACATCATCCCCACCAAGACCGGCGCCGCCGCGGCCATCGGCGACGTCATCAAGGAGCTCGCCGGCAAGCTCGACGGTGGCGCGCTCCGCGTGCCGACGCCCACCGGCTCGGTCACCGACCTCAACGTCACCCTGAGCAAGCCCGCGACCAGGGACGAGATCAACGCCGCCTTCGCCCAGGCTGCGAGCGAGGGCCCGATGGCTCCCGTCCTGGACTACACCGAGGAGCCGATTGTCCTGGCCGACATCGTCGAGTCCCCGGCGTCCTGCACCATCGACGCCCTGGAGACCCGCGTGCTGGGCAACATGGCGAAGGTCCTGGGCTGGTATGACAATGAGTGGGGATACAGCAACCGCACCGCCGACCTCGTGATGTTCCTGGCCGGCAAGGGGCTGTAGGCGAACGGCGTGTCGGGTTTGCGGGTTGCGGGTCTCGAGTTGGCCGGCGACGACGGCCGCCATCGCGCCAGGCTCCATCCCGCAACTCGCAACTCGAAACGCGAGATCCGAAACCCCCGAAGGGGGAAGTCCATGAACAAGAAGACCGTGCGTGACATCGATCTGAGCGGGAAGCGCGTGCTCCTCCGGGCGGACTTCAACGTCCCCCTCGAGGGCGCGACGATTACCGACGACACCCGCGTCCGGGCGACGCTCCCGACTCTCGAGTACGTCCTGGGGCAAGGGGCCTCGGTCGTGGCGTTCTCGCATCTCGGCCGCCCCAAGGGCAAGGTCAACCCGAAGTACAGCCTCGCGCCGGTGCGCGACAGGCTGGAGGCGCTCCGGGGCAAGCCGGTGGCCTTCGCGAGTCTCGGCGAAGAGGCTACGGCGGCCGCCGCCAAGCTCGAGCCCGGACAGGTGCTGCTGCTTGAGAACACCCGCTTCGACCCCGAGGACGAGAAGAACGGCCCCGCGATGTCCCAGGCGCTGGCCGCTCTGGGCGACTGCTTCGTCAACGATGCCTTCGGCAGCAGCCATCGCGCGCACGCCTCCACCGTCGGCGTCGCCGAGCTGGCGCGTCCGGCGGTGGCGGGCTTCCTGGTGGAGACCGAGCTGAAGGCTCTGCAGCGGTTGCTGGACGCGCCGCGGGAGGGCTTCGTGGTCATCCTGGGCGGCGCGAAGGTCGCCGACAAGATCGGCGTCATCGAGAACCTGTTGCCCAAGTGTGAGACGATGCTGATCGGCGGCGGCATGACCTATGCCTTCCTGAAGGCCCGGGGCAAGGAGATCGGAGCTTCGATCTACACCGAAGCCAGCGGCGCGGCCGCCAAGGACATTCTCGGGCAGTCGGGCGAGCTGCTCGGTCGGCTGCGGTTCGCGGTGGACACGGTGATGGCCGAGCAGGTCACTGCCCGCAAGTACGTGAAGACCGTTCCGGTCGACTTTCTGCGGCCGGGGTGGGAGGGTCTGGACATCGGGCCCGCCACTGCGGCAAGGTTTGCGGCGATCGCCCAGTCGGCCAAGATGCTCTTCTGGAACGGCCCGATGGGCTTGTTCGAGGTCCCGCCGTTCGACGCCGGCACGCGGGTGGTGGCCGAGGCCGTGGCGCAGAGCGAGGGCTTCACCGTCATCGGTGGCGGGGATGCCGTCGCAGCCGTGACGCAGTTCGGTCTGGCCGACAAGATGGGCCACGTCTGCACGGGCGGGGGGGCCTCCCTCGAGTTCCTCGAGGGGCGCGAGCTGCCCGGTGTGGCCTGCCTCGATGACGCCTGACGGCCCGAAGGTCCCCATGGGAGGAGTTAGAATGCGCACCCCGATGATGGCTGGAAACTGGAAGATGAACTGCGACCTCGACGAAGCCGCAGCTCTGGCGCAGGGCGTCGTGGAGGGCGTCGGTTCGGTCGAGGGCGTTGCGGTCGTACTCGCGCCCCCGTTCACGGCGCTGGATCGCGTCGCGAGCGTGATCGCGGGCAGCAACGTGAGGCTCTCTGCGCAGAATGTCTACTGGCAGGCGAAGGGCGCCTACACGGGCGAGATCTCGGTGGGGATGCTCAAGTCCTGCGGCTGCGCGTATGTGATCGTGGGCCACTCCGAGCGTCGCGGGCGCTTCGGCGTCCCCGAGCCCGACATGACCGACGAGCTGATCCGCGTCTTCGGCGACACGGACGCGGCTGTGAACACGAAAGCGCGGGCGGCGCTGGCCGGCGGGCTGACTCCGATCATCTGCGTCGGCGAGACCCTGGCGGAGCGCGAGGCGGGGCTGACCGACGCGATCGTGCGGGACCAGGTCGTCGCGGCGCTGGAGGGCATGACGCCCGAGCAGATCGGCGCCGTGGTGCTCGCCTACGAGCCCGTGTGGGCCATCGGCACGGGGGAGACATGCGAGGCGGACGAAGCCAACCGCGTGATCGGCGTGATTCGGGCGGCGATCGACTCAGTCGCCGGCGCCGGCGCGGCCCAGGACATCACCGTCTTGTATGGCGGCAGCGTGAAGCCGAAGAGCGTCCGCGAGTTGGTCAGCCAACCCGAGATCGACGGCGGCCTCGTGGGCGGCGCCTCGCTGGAGGCCGACAGCTTCAACGAGCTCGTGGCGGTCACCAGGGAAGTGCGCGGCTAGCGGATCTTCGGGGACACGGCCCCCGTTCCAGTTGCCCTGAGCTGGGGTCGTGTCCCCGAACTGCAGGAGGCGCCCCATGCCCGACGCGCCCCGTCCATGCCCCCGCTGCTCCGTCCCACTGCGCACGGCCAAGAGCGCCGCGATGGCGCTGGACATGTGCACGCGGTGCGGGGGCGCGTTCTTCGACCATGGGGAGCTCCCCCGGCTGGCGCGGGACGAGCCCCAAGCCTTCCGCAAGCTGGAGGCGTTGGTGGAGGAGGTTGCAACGGAGGACGGCCGCGGCGAGGGGCCGGCCCTGGTCTGTCCGGGTTGCGCGGCGCCGATGGAGCGCTACCAGTACGCGTACTGTTCGGGGATCCTCCTGGACCGCTGTCGGGCCTGCTCGGGGATCTGGGTCGACGGCGGGGAGCTCGGTCGCATCGACGAGCACCTCGCACGGGGCCAGGCCGCGCGTGTCGCTGACCCGGCCCCCTGCGCCCGTCCGGACCTCCGCCGGCTGCGCCGCGCCGCGGCCGCGCTCAGTCGCTCCGCCGACCGCGACGCACTCCGCCACGCCCTGCTCGGGCCGTTCTGACGGCGGCCCTATTCCTCGATCTTCGGGAACAGCAACGCCTGGATGTCGGGGTCATTGAGGTTGTCCATCGTCACCAGATGGACCCCCGTGTCGACCCGCTTCTCGACTGCCTTGCCCTGGATGGCATCCACCGCCAGCCGCACCCCGTCGTAGCCCATCTTGAACGGGTCCTGCACCACGAGCGCCTGGATTACGCCGTCCTTCAGCGCGCTGATTTCCGCCTCCGCCGCATCGAACGCCACCAGCTTGATCTGCCCGGCCTTCCCGCGCTGCTTGATCGCCCTGGCCGCCCCGATCGCCCCCGGCTCGTTCGCGGCGAAGATCCCCTTCAGCTCGGGGTTGCCGGTCATCATGTTCTCGGCGGCCTTCATCGCCTTCTCGGCATCCCCCTGCGAGTACAGCGGCTTCACGGCCTCCACCGTCGGGTTGGCCTTGACCGCCTCATTGAACCCTTGCTCGCGCAGGTCCGAGGTGGCCGCCCCCTTGATGAACGGGATCACGCCGATCTGGCCCGAGCCCTCGATCAGCTCGATGAGCTTCTCAGTCCCCGCCTGCGCGCCCTTGACGTTGTCCGTGGCGACGAAGGACAGCGCGTCGTCGGTGGAGATCCCCGAGTCGATGGTGATGACGGGGATGCCCGCATCCATGGCCGCCTTGACCTTCGGGGCGAGTGCCGTCGCATCGCACGCGGCCATCACGATCGCGTCGACCTTCTTGGAGGTCGCCGTCTCGATGATGCTGATCTGCCGCGCGACATCCGTTTCCTCGGCCGGCCCGGTCCACTCGATCTCGGCACCGAACTCCTTCCCAGCGGCCAACGCACCCGCGCGCACGACCTTCCAGAACGAGTACGCCGTGCCCTTGGGCACGACGGCAATGTCGTAGATCTCGCCCTTGACCGGCGGAGCGGCCTCCGGCTTGGACGGCCCCTCGGGCGGGGCGGTCACCGTCGTCTCGGTTGGCTGCGGACACCCCGCCAACACGATCAGTGCGGCAACAACCAGAATGGGGAGTGCGCGGCGTAGCATGTTATGACCCTCCGGTGCCGTCGGCGACGCGGGCGAGCCGCCGGTGCCGCGACGGCCTCAGCGTTGTCGAATCCGATCGACGAGCACGGCCAGTACGATCACGGCGCCGATGACGACGTCTTGCAGGTGCGGGCTGACCCCCTTCAGGTCGCACCCGCTGCGCAGGACCGCCATGATCAGGGCTCCCAGGATGGTGCCGGCCACTGTGCCGACGCCCCCCATGAGGCTTGCCCCCCCGATGACCGCCGCAGCGATCCCGTCCAGCTCATAGCCCATCCCGCCCGTGGGCTGACCGATCCCCAGCCGCGCCGCCTGCACCACCCCGGCCAGGCCCGACAGCAGCCCGCAGATCACGAACACGATGGTGGTGTACAGCTTCACATTCACTCCCGACAGCCGCGCGGCCTCCTTGTTCGACCCCATCGCGTAGCAGTAGCGCCCCAGCGTGGTGAACCGGAGAATGGCGAAGGCTGCCAGCGCCACGACGATCGGCACGAGCACCGGGATCGGCACCCAGTCCCCCAACACGCGCTCGGAGCCCAGACGGGTGAAGGCCGGGGTGCCCGATATGTCGATGTTCTGCGCGTCGGTCCAGATCTTCGCGAGGCCCCGGCAGATCCCCATCATGCCCAGCGTCACGATGAACGGCGGCAACCCGGCCTGCGTGGTCAGAAGCCCGTTTATCAGGCCGCATAGCGCCCCGACGCCGATGCCCGCTGCGATTGCCAGCGGCACCGGGGCCGGCGGGTCATGCGTCAGCAGGAGTGCCGTGGTGACCCCCGACAACGCCAGCACCGAGCCGACGGACAGGTCGATCCCGCCCGCCACGATGACGAACGTCTCCCCGATGGCCAGCAGCGCCACCACCGCAATCTGCAGGCCCATGTTGACCTGATTGTCTTTCGTGAAGAAGCCGGTGGTCGTCAACCCGAAGTAGAGGAACAGGATTAGCAGGCCGGCCGCCGGGCCCGCCCGGTCCAGCACGAGGCGCAGGATGGCCGCCGGTCGCGCGGTGGGGCCTGCCCCCGGCGGGGGCTGAGCGCCGCTCATGGGTTCGGGCCGCCGGTTGCCGAGGGGTCCAGCCGTAGACATGACACATCGTCGAAGTACACGAGGCCCTCCTCGCCCTGATCGTAGGTCACCAGGCAGATCACCGCCTCCGTCGCGCCCTCGGGGACGCGGAAGAACGTCTGCAGCCGCTGCCAGCCCTCTGTTTGCCCGGCCGGGAGTGTGGCCGCCGGCTTCGGCGCCTCAAACCACTGCCCCTCGGCATCGTGCCACTGCACCAGCAGCTGGGTCAACGTGCCCTCCGGGACGCTCCCGCTCACGTAGCACGAACAGAGGTACTCCTCACCGGGCTGCACCGGGCGGCTCTGCAGGAAGCAAGCCGCCGTCGCCCCCTTCGCCTTCAGCGAGGCCCGACCGCTGCGAGCCTCTTCGGTCGTCCAGACCAGCTCTCCCGGCGTCCCCGGGCGCAGCCACTTGCCCCAACCGCCGGGCATGTCCTCGCTGGTCCAGTCGATCCCCTCCGGCGCGGGAGCGTCGGCCTTCGCCTCCTCCACGCCCCCGTTCACCGCCGTCTCCGTGCCCGCCCCCGGGTGATCGTGCAGGTACATCAGCGCCCGCGCCAGCCGACCGGCCGGCGTGTCCGCCGTCGGCCCGGTCAGCTGCGCCACGAACTCCCCCACGGCCGGCCACTGGTCGTTCTCGTCGGCCCACGTCATCGCTTCCGTGAGGAAGCCCATCAGCCCCGAGCTCAGGTCCACTCGCGCGCGCTCAAGGAACGGAATGGGCGACTTGTGCAGCGGGTTGGCCTGGATCACGTTGGGGTCGTAGGTCTCCAGCTCCGCCCCGGCGTCGCTGATCTCCCTCGCGAGGGCCAGGCCGCGTTCGAGGCTCGCCCGGTCCCGTACCCTCAGCCCGGCCAGCGCCTTGTTCCCGAAGTAGAGGTGTGAGTACAGCTCCGTGTAACGGAACCCCTCACCGTAGAGCTGTACGCGCCGCTTCACCAGGTCGCTCTTCGCCCGGGCTTCGGCTTCCCCCAGCAGCCCTCGCGCCTGTCGGCACGCGTCCGGCGGGAAGAGCTCCATCTGCTGGATGTCGAAGAAGCCCTTGAACCACCGCGCCTGTCCCGGCTGGGTCATCCATTGCTTCTCGCAGAGCTCGAAGTACCGGCGCATCGGGCCGGCGCTCTCGGCGAACATCCCCGCGTAGAAGTCGTCGAGGAGCG
>VGFB01000051.1 GCA_016869015.1 Armatimonadota bacterium | reverse complement strand
GCCGCTCGAGGCCGCGCAGGACGACGGGGTCGTTGTAGAGGGTCACCGGGCGCCGCGCGATGATGAGCTCGGCGACGCGCTGCTTCAGTTGCGGGGCGAGGTCCGCCCGGTAGCGAACCAGGACCGTCGGCTCCTTGTAGTCCAGGAGATCGACGGCGTCCAGGATCGCGAGGGACAGCTCGTTGCCCGCCGGGCCCCCGTCTTCCGCGGCGCCACCGATCGTGACGTAGAAGTGGCTGTAGCGGCACGGGGAGCGGCGGAGGTTGTCATCGAAGTCGGTTCCGTTGCCCGCCGCCTGCGTGAGCCCGAGCATGAAGTGGGCCAGGAGAGCCACGGCCTCCTCACGGTCGAGGCGCCCCTCCGCCAGATCCCGCCGATAGAGGGGCAGCAGGTACTGGTCCATGCGACCCGGGGTTACGTCGCGCCCGCCGATCAGCACCGACAGCGCCGTGTGAGTGATCTGCAGAAGCTGCAGAGCCTCCGCGAACGTCGCCGGCGGCTCCGAGGCCACGCGGTCACACCGCGCGGCGGCGGAGGGCAGACCCGCGTCCCGCGCCGCGGCGGCGTACCGCCGGACGAGAGTTGAGAGCGCCTCGATGGCCTCGACGGCGGCCGTCAGGAACTCCCGTCCTGCTTCATCGGCGTCGGCCAAAGCCTCGCGGGCCTCGCCGGCAAGGCCGCTCAGGCCCGCGGTCAGCAGCCACCCCCAGTCCGGGACGAAGATGCTCAGGCTGTCGAGACAGCCGGGGAGGCCCGGGTCCACGAACAGCTCGGGATGCGCGGCGATGAAGGCCTCTTCGTCGGCGTTGGGGAGGGTCTGAGGCACCCGGCCGAGGAGTACGTCTTCGGGGTCCACGAGGGGCGTCGTCTGCTCACAGAGATCGCGGAGGATGGCAGCCTGGCGGCGCGGACGGGGAAGATGGGTGTGCTGCCGGCACGAGGCCTCGAGAAGGCGTGCGCGCTCCATGCAGACGAGGCGTTCGTCCTCGTTCAGGCGGCGCTGCCGCAGACGCTCGAGGCTCGCGTACAAATCGGCGCGGCCCCCGGAATGCTCCGGCGTCGAGGTCACGTCCGTCCCTCCATCTGTGGGATTGTCAGCGGGCCGGTCAGCCTCGACGGCAGACGCGGAAGCCGATGCCGGCGTTGCGGAAGGTCGGCTTGGCCCGGCAGCGGACGGTGGCCCGGCAGTTGTCCGGGAAGCTCCCCCAGCAACCGCCGCGCAAGACTCGCTGGCTGTCAGGCCCCCCGGCGCACTCGGCGTTGGGGGCGCGCGCCGCCGGTGAAGCGTAGAAGCCGGCATCGTAGGCATCCAGGCACCACTCGAATACGTTCCCGGCCATGTCCAGAACGCCGCACCAGCTGCGCCCGTCGGGCAGGCTTCCCACCGGCGCGGTGCGCTCATGCCCGTGCCGATCGCGCCAGGACTGACACAGCGCGGCCTCCCACGTGTTCCCCCACGGGAAGGCATGACCCAGCGGCCCGCGGGCCGCATACTCCCACTGGGCCTCGGTGGGCAAGGCCAGACCCGTCCTCGCACAGAACGCCTGGCAGTCCTCCCAGCTCACGTCCATCACGGGGTGCGTGTCGCCCTCGTCATTGCGGGACGAGCATTCACCCATCACCGCCCGCCACTGGCCGACCGTCACCTCGGTGGCGCCGATCCAGAACCCGTCCAGCGGCACGTCGTGCATGGGGCGTTCGTCATCGCCGCCCTGCGCATCGCCCATCGGGAAGGTGGTGCCGGGGACCCAGATCAGGTCCAGCATCGTGCCGCCCGGTAAGGCGACGACCGCTCGCTCTCCCATCTCCGGATCAGACGACACGCCTCCCGGCGGGCCCGGGGTAGATGCGGGATGCGAGGACAGCACACACAACAGTGCCAGTACGGAGGAGGGACCGCTCATCGTGCCCCCAAGGAACCGGCGTAAGCATCTGACGCAAGCCGACACTGCGGACGGGAGACGCGCGGAACCAGTTCGTTGGCTGCCTCAGCAACTCCTTTCCGGTACCAAGAAGCGAACTTCTCCTAAACGCCAGCCCCGAAGAGCCCCCGAAAGCACCGTCTCCTTGGGGGAAAACCCCTAACCCTCCGCCACTTGGGGGAGTGCCCCCAATTCACAACTCCCGGCCCTGGTGGTAGTCTCACCCTGCCCGGACTTCGTCGACCTGCCCCCGTGCTGGAGGGTCTCGCGTCGGGGGAGACAATCGGGCGGTCCTCCGTCCAGCTAACTTGCGCCGGAGTTCGTGATTGCGTTCACAATCTCTGTTCGTCGGGCTGACCAGTCATCGCCGCCTACGCCGCAGCACTCATCACAGCCCACCGACGACCGAGTACCAAGGACTTGTGAGGCCTGGGAAGCGATGAGAGCGTTTGGGCGCTCGCTGTTCCTGCTGATCGTGGCCGGCGCGTTCGCCGGCTCCTTCATGGTTGTCGGCGCACAGGATGAGAAGAAGGCCGAATACGTGGGCGCCGAGGGGTGTCTGTGTCATGCCGATCCGGTCCACAAGTCATGGCAGCTAAGCAAGCACGCGCGCGCCTTCGAGTTGCTGAAGCTGGCCGGGCAGGAGAAGAACGAGAAGTGCCTTGCCTGCCACACGACCGGCTACGGTCAGGGGGGCTACGGCACGGCGGGGGTGGAGGCCAACCTTGAGGGAGTGCAGTGCGAGGAGTGCCACGGGCCGGCGGGTGACCACGTGGAGAAGATGGACAAGGACCTGATCACCCGCACGCCCTCGGCGATGGTCTGCGCCCGTTGCCACATGGAGAAGAGCATCCATGCCCGCCCGTAGCAGGGCGGCGATCCTGGCCGTCTGAGAGGTTGAGGTTCCATGCTTTTCGTCCGCCGACTGGATCCGTACCTTGGGATACTGCTGGTCTTCGCCGCCATCTCCATGCCGTGTGGCGCTCAGGATGGCGGGTTGCCCGGCCTCCAGGCCCGGTTGCGGCAGACAATCCACTCCGGCCACGGGGGCAAGGGGCGGTCAGTCTCGCCGGACGCTCCGGCTGATGCTACGGGCGGCACGTACCACTCAGGCGCGATGCTGCACTGCGAGAACTGCCACGTGATGCACGCCAGTCACGACGGCCAAGGCTACAACGGGTCGGCCCAGAATCCGTCGGGCTACCCGCACCTGCTGAAGGCCGCCAACTCGCTGGAGCTCTGCCTGGGATGCCACGACGGGCACGCCGGAATCCCGGATGTGGTGGCGGCCGACACGAACGGCCTGACCGAGCGGTCCGGCGGGATGTTCGGCACGCCGGGCGCCGTGAACGCCAACGGGCACAACCTCGGCCCAGGAGCCACCTACCTATGCCTGCGATGCCACTTCCGCGGCCCCGGCGATCCGGCCCCCGAAGTGACTTGCACCGACTGTCACAACGCCCACGGTAACGGGCGGGCGCGCAACCTGCAGTGGGCGTCCTGGCCGGAGGGCACGCCGCCGCTCGGGCTGTTCACCGACCCGAGCGCGACGGACCTGGAGCAGTACGAACGCGCCAACGTCGCCTACGGCACCGACGGCACCGTGAATCTGCGCGAAGTCACCAACATCTGCATCGACTGTCATCACACGCTGTCCGGTTCCTACTACGTAGACTCAGACGGCAACGGCATCCCGAACAAGCACCCGGTCACCGAGACGGAGTGGGGCGCGACCGTTCGCGTCCGCGATGGCGACGCGCGCCACACCACCGACTCGGCCCACTGGGTAGACGGGACCGGCGCGGGCTTCGACGTGCCGCGTTCGCGCTTCCTGAACAACCCGGCTACATCGTACTCGGCCGCGACGAGCGTCTCGGCCGACAACACCGTCTTCTGTCTGAGCTGCCACAAGGTCCACGGATCGGAGAACCCTGACGGTCTCCTCTGGCCCGAGCAAGGGGGCACCGTGGGCCCGAACGGTTGCGATCAGTGCCACAACAAGAGCGCTTCGTGAGATTGGCGGAGCGGGAAGCCTGAACATGGGTAGTCGTCATCGAGGTTGGGTCATTGTCGCCGGGTTGGTCAGCGCCGCGGGTCTCGTCGCCACGGGGGCCCTCGTCGCCCAGCCGGAACTGCCGCCGACTCCGGATGCGGAGGCTGCGGCTCCGGAAGTGCCGCCGCCGACCTACGTCGGGTCCAAGGCGTGCCTGACCTGTCACAAGGACGAGGCCGCGGGCTGGGCGGAGTCGGCTCATGGTCAGAAACTGGCCGCCGCCGACCTGCCCGAGGCGCAGCGGGAATGCGAGGCGTGTCACGGGCCCGGCAGCGCCCACGTGGGCAGCACAGGTAAGGTCGCCATCGGCATGACCTTCAAGGACGCCGCCTCTGCGGACGTCGTGAAGGCCTGCGGCGCCTGCCACGTCAAGGGCGCCGTCGAGGGCGTTCCCGCCGAGTGGTCCACCCTCGACTCCAAGTACTGGGCTCGCACGCTCCATGCGCGGGGCGACATGGCCTGCACGGCCTGCCATCGCGTTCACGGTGGCGAGGGGAAGGCGCTGCAGAAGGCGCCGGAGGCCCTGTGCCTGGAGTGCCACGATGAGATGCGGCCGGCGGAGGGCGCGTACGTCCACGCGCCGGTTGCGCAGGGGCGCTGTCTGGACTGCCACACGCCGCACGGTGAGGCGCCACGACACAACCTCCTCAGCGACATCGGCGCGGCGTGTCGCGCGTGCCACGACCCCGCCGCCGAGGGCTTCACGGCAGCCCACCTGGGCTACTCCGTTGCCGAGAGCGACTGCACGTCGTGCCACGACCCTCACTCGTCGGACCGGGAACACAAGCTCATCGCGAAGCGCCGGCACGCACCCTTCGAGGCTCACCAATGCGAGACGTGCCACGCTGCCGACGCGAACGGTCCCTCCAACAAGCTCAAGAAGCCCGTCAAGGAGCTCTGCGCGACCTGCCACCCCGCCTCCAAGACCCACCCGCGGGAGGACGCCCAGGGCCGGAAGCTCGTGCGCCACGCCCCGGTGGACCAGGGGCTCTGCACGGTATGCCACAACCCCCACGCGACCCGCCAGCCGAAGGCGCTGAAGGACCGTGTGGACTACGTCTGTTTCTTCTGCCACGCCAAGACGGAGGATGACACGCTCAAGGAGTTCCGGCACAAGCCTGTGGCCACGGGCAACTGTCTCCTGTGTCACAAGGGCCACGTGGCGCCGTATGAGGGGCTGCTGAGCGAGGAGCCGATAAAGGCCTGTTCCACCTGTCACGCCACGCAGGGCAAGTTCACCCACCCGGTAGGGGTGCGGGATGGCAAGCCGGTCCTCGTGCCGGGGACCAAAGAGACCGTGGTGTGCAGTCACTGCCACGACGTGCACGGCTCATCGCACGAGGGCATTCTGCCGCAGGAGGAGACGTCGCTGTGTCGCAGCTGCCACAAGACCTGAGGGGACTGGGGGCCGCGGTGTTGCTCGCCGTCGCGTCGACCGCGTCGGCCGACTTCGCGCCTACCCTCACGCTGCGACACCAGCGGACATATGGCCAGTTCCACCGGGAGACGTTGCCTCGCCCGGATGGCATCAGCTTCGACCCCCGGCGCAAGGAGCTGTACGTAGCGACGCCGGGCGCCCACCAGATCGTCATCCTCAACCAGAACCTGGCGCCCGTCTTCCGGTTCCAGCACCACGTGCGTGACGAGCAGGGGAATCTCGCGCTGGGAGAGCCGGTGTCGGCGGTGGTGGGAGAGCGCGGGGAGATCTTCGTCGCCGACCGGGCCTCGAACCGGCTCGACGTCGCCGACTTCCGTGGGCGATCGCTGCGGTCGATCGACATCGCTCCGTTGATTGACGCCGAGCCGCCCGTGAGACCGGGGCGGATGGATCGGGATCGAGACGGCAACCTGTACGTCGTGGTGGAGACCGCGCAGTTGGTGCTCGTGCTGTCGCCGGAGGGGACTCTCCTCCGGAAGATCGGCAGCGATGGGCCGGCGCCGGAGGGGATGCGGATGCTGGTGGATGTGGCGGTGGGGCCCGACGGCGCGGTGTCCCTGCTGGACGGCACGGCGGAGCCGTCCGTTCGGGTCTTCGACGCGGAGGGCAAGTACCTGACGAGCTTTGGCGAGCACTCGGACAAGCCGGAGGGGCTGCACATGCCGGCGGGCGTGGCGTTCGACGCCGCAGGCCGGATCTGGGTCGTGGACTCCGTGGCGCACGAGGTGAAGGCCTTCACGCGCGACGGGACCGTGCTGGCCATCGCGGGCGGCATGGGCACGGCCGACGGACGCTTCTACTTCCCCTCCGATGTCGCTTGCGGCACGGACGATGCGCTTTACGTGGCCGAGCGAGGAGGCGATCGGCTGCAGGCATTCCATGTCGAGACGGTGCGGGACGCTGCGTCGGGGGCCGCACCGTAGAAAGGAGACGCTGCGCGGGGAAAGTCATGGCCGAAAGGCGAGATCGCACTGTGCCACACACCACAAAGAAGGGAGCAATCCCATCGTGAGTCCGAAGACCGTAGTACTCGGGTTGACACTTGTAGCCTTGACCCTGGCCGGCCCGTTCGCCGGGATGGCGATGGCTGACCATACCCACAGCAACCACGAGTTGCACTGTGGCCACTGCCACGTAATGCACGCCACCAGGAACGACGGCCTTACGAAGTACAACAGCGGCGCCGGGTACGACCACCTCCTGCTCGCCGGCTCAATCACTGAGACGTGCCTGACCTGCCACAATGGCTCGACCTACACGGACGTGGTCGGCGCGGGTCTGAGCACCGAGATGATCCCCGCGAGCGGCGGCCAGAACAGCGAGTTCACCACGGACCCCTACGGGGCCAGCGGCGGCTTCTTCTGCGCTGACTACAAGACTGCGTCCTCGAAGTTCGGACACGACCTCTTCGCCTCAGGGCCTGTCACGGCCATCCAGGGATCGTGGGTGAGCGACGGCAGCGGCATGACCTGCGGCGACTGCCATGAGGTTCACGGTAACCACAACTACCGCAACCTCAAGCTGCAGCCCGGCAATGGCGGAAGCAACATCAACATCACTTACAACGAGACGGGGGCGGACGTTCAGATCGACCCCGCGAAGACCGGCCGGAATGCCCGGCGCACCGACGCCATTGCCTTCAACGCGGGCAACGACCTGTCGAACTGGTGCCTGGACTGCCACTCCGACATCGACAGCTCCAGCACCACCAAGCACCCGGTCAATCGCAGCCTCTCCGATGCCGCCGGCAACGGCACCGTTGACGCCGCCAACTGGGCGAAGGGCGTCAGCGGCGGCGGCTGGGGCTTCGGGAACACGGTCGACGACGCCTATGGCGCCACCGAGTACGGTGTGCCGCGCGTCCGTTTCGCGCAGAGCGGCGACACCTTCTCGGCCTGCACGACGGTCCATGCTGACAACGACGTCATGTGCCTGACGTGCCACAAGGCCCACGGCAGCAAGTACGACTCCGCGCAGTGCTGGCCCTACCAGCGCTACAGCGCGGTGACGCCCAACCCGGCGTACAGCCCGATCGACCGTGCCGCTGCTTGCCAGCAGTGCCACAACCGCGGCGTGCACGACTAGCCCGCCGCAGGCTGTTAGCCGCTGACGAAGGCGACCCCAGGGAGGCAGGTCCTCCCTGGGGTCGTCGTTCAGACCCGACTGCGAAGAGTGGGCCCTCTTGATCCCATGCGATACCTGACATCCGCCATCATCCTGGCCCTATCGAGTGCATCCCTTGTACCCCTCTGGGCGCAGCCCCCGGGCGACCGCCCCAACGGCGGCAGCAATCCCCGCTGGTCGCCGGACGGGAAGACGCTGGCTTTCCTCTCCGCATCGCCCAACGGCCCGGTCAACGTCTGGGTGCTTGATGCGGCCGCGCCGCAGGCTGCGCGCCGCCTGACGCGCGTGGGGGCGCGGCACGTGGGCTGGGCCCCGGACGGCTCGGCCGTCTACTGCCAGACGAATCGTGGGGGCGCGTCGGCGTTCCACGCCGTGCGAACCGCCGACGGGCAAGAGACACCGATCCTTGAGTTCCTCGGGCCGGACGTGTCGACGGTGGGCTGGTCGCAGGACGCCCGGCAGGTGGCATGGCTGCAACGACACGGCGACCATCGTGATCTCTGGGCGGCCGACGTGACCGGCGCCAACGCTCGACAGCTCACCGAGGGGCTCCCCGTCCGATCGCTGGCCTGGTCGCCGGATGGCCGCGAGATCGCCTTCGACCTCACGGCGGCCGGGGGCACCGGCGTCCTCTCCGTGGCCTCTGCCGGCGGTGCTGAGCCGCAGATGCTCTTCCCGGCCTTCGGCACCGACCCGCGGTGGTCCCCCGACGGCTCGCGGCTCGCCATCGTCGGGATGCACGCCCTGACCGTCGTCAACCGCGACGGCACGGACGAGAAGCGGCTGCACGTCAGCCAGGCCGACCGCAGCCACGTGGACTGGTCGCCGGACGGCGTGCAGATCGCCTACACCTCCGCGACGGCGCGCCTGCCGGGGCTCGCGGTCGTCGACGTGGCGAGCGACGCGACCCGTCCGCTGCTGACGGGGTGGGCCTACGCAACCACTCCGCGATGGTCCCCGGACGGGGCCTCGCTCGCCTTCGAGGGGAAGCCGCGGACGGAGGAGGGTCTGAGCATCGGCTCGCTGGATGTGGCTTCCGGCCGCGCCCGGGAGCTGACCCTCTCCCGTCCCTCCGATTGGGGCGGCCAGTGGAGCTGGAAGGGCCTGCTATACTACAGTGATGACACCGCCTCGGGCCGGATCGCGCTGTGCCGCGCGGAGGCGGGCAGTCACCGGCCGCGCCTGCTGCTGGGCCTCGACCCCGGGGTCCCGCACCACGTGAGTTGGCCCGCGGGGGCGTCGAGTGGGGTGGTAGTGGTGCGGAACGAGGTCTGGCGGCTTCCCGGGGCCTCACCACCCGCGCTGCTGCTGAAGGCCGATCACCCGACGTGGGCCGCCGTGTCGCCCGCAGGCGACCGGTTCGCCTACGTGAAGTGGGAGAACGGGCAACCAAGCATCGTGGTGCGTGAGATGGAGGGCGATCGCGAGACCGAGCTCGTGCCGGCGGCGGGGGAGGTCGGGATCAGCCGCCTGGCGTGGAGTCCCGGCGGCACGTCCCTGGCCTACGTGCGAGGTGATGCCCTGAGCGTCACAGACACGGACGGGGAGACGCGCCCGCTGTTCGAGGTGCCCGGGGCGGACCAGCCCGCGATGCTCTTCACGCCGGTGTGGTCGCCCGACGGGGCGCGGATTGCCATCGGTTTCTTCACCGGAAACGACGGCCAGAAGCTGCGCGTGCTACTGCTGGATGCCGAGGTCGGCGCGGCCCGGGTACTGGCGGAGTGCGCTGTGGTCGCGGAACCGGGGCGCTTGGCCGATCCGTTGGGCGCAGCGCCCGCCTGGTCGCCGGACGGCACTCGCCTGGCCTATGCGCTGGAGCGCGACGGTGCGCCGGCAGTGTACGTGGCGCCGGTCGAGGGCGGCGAGGCCCCCGGGCGTCCGCTGAGGTCGGCGGCGGCGTACCCGGCCTGGTCGGCGGACGGACGAAGGCTGCTGGTCACGTTGCTGGACGGCGAGCGGGAGCGACTTGCGGAGATCGACCTGGGGACGGGGAAGACGGTCGAGATCAACCTGAAGACGGCACGACCGTTCCCGAGACCGGAGGCCGGTGGAGGCTGAACATGGGCGCGGGGGCACTGGCCGGGGCGTTAGCGGCGCTGAGCGCCAGCCTGCTCGGCGTGGGAGCACTGGATGAGCGGTGGCTGTTTGAGCTGACGGGCTATGCCGCCGACCAGCCGTTCATGCGCCCGGCCGAGCTGGCACTGGACAGCCGGCGGCGGGTGATATACGTCGCCGATCCTGACGCGCGCGAGATCATCACGTTCAGCTTGCAGGGGGCGCCGGGTCTCCGACTCACGCCGGCACCGGATCTGGACCCCGTGTCGCTCGCCCTTGACCACGCCGGCAACCTGTATGTGGCCGACGGACGTGCCGGGCGGATCCGGGTCTTCGATGCCGCCGGGGCGCCGCTGACGGAATGGGCCGTGGAGGAGGGGCCCGGTCGCGAGAGGCCGGAGTTGGGCCGGATCGCTCTCGACCCTGAGGGGCGGCTCTACGTGGTGGATCGGCGGAACGCCCAGGTGCTGGTGTTCGAGCAGGACGGCCGCCTCCGCAATCGGGTGGGGCGCCGAGGCAATCGTGTGGGAGAGTTCCTGGCGCCGGAGGACGTGGCGGTGGACCGCTGGGGGCGGATCTGCGTGACGGATTCCATGGGAATCCCGCTGCAGGTCTTCGATGCGGCCGGCAAGTACCTACACCGCATCGGCCGCCGCGGTGAGCGCGAGGAGGAGCTGCGCTTCCCCACGGGGCTGTTCATTGACCGTTGGGACCAGTTGTGGGTTACCGATACCCACGGTCACCGCGTGGTCGCTTACGACCGCTTTGGCGAACTGCTGTACGCCTTCGGGGAGTTCGGCCAGGCTCGGGGGCAGTTCTACTACCCCGTGGACTTCCTGCTGGACGGCTGGGATCGGGGCGTAGTGTTGGAGCGTGAGGGCCGCCGAGTGCAGGTCTTCCGCTTCGGGACGCAGTTGGGGAGGATGCGACCGTGAAGGCATCTCGCACGACGGTCCGGCGTCACCTCGGTGCGGTCGCCTCGGCGATTGGGCTGGCGACCGTCTGCGCCGCCCCGGCCCCCGCGGGATGGCACCATGCCGGGCCGGGGAGGCTCCACTGCTCGGACTGCCACGTGATCCACGCTTCCGAGCGCGGCATCGGCTTTGGCGGCAGCGTCCTGCACCCGCCCGGCTTCCCGAGGCTCTTACGGGCGTTGTCGCCGTCGGAGGTCTGCCTGCAGTGCCACGACGGGTCGAGCGGCACGCAGGACTCCGCGCCCGATGTGATGGGAGCGGCCGGGTACGAGACGGCAACGGCGAAGCGGGCGGGCGGGGCATTCCAGGCCTCCGTCGGCGCGCCTACGGCCAGTGGGCATGACCTGGGCGTCGCCGATCAACAGGCTCCCGGGGGGTCTTACGCGACGGGCAGTGGTCTGACCTGCGTGAGTTGCCACGATCCCCACGGCAACCAGAGCTACCGCAACCTGCGCCTGCGCCCGGGCAACGTCGGGGACGACCGGCCGGTAAGCGCGGTCACCGAGGCCGTCCTGAACCCCACCAGCGCTCAGTACTCGGTCGGGAACCTGCGGTACACGAACGTCGTGGACGGTCTGGGCGCCTGGTGCCAGAGCTGTCACCTGAACTACCACGGCGCCCCGGGCGAACCGGCCATGGGTGGCGCGGCCGGCGGGGACGCAGCCGGTTCG
>VGFB01000050.1 GCA_016869015.1 Armatimonadota bacterium | reverse complement strand
GTATACCAGAGGCCGGTCGAGCCACGCCGCATCCCCCTCGTACACTTCCGCCTCGTCCAGCATGATGTACGCACCGTTGCCCCGGTTCACCGGCGAACCGACGAACCGCACGTACCGCCCGTGGGTCTCCAACCGGTCGGCAACCAGCCACAGGGCGGCGTAGCCCTCCTCGGGCGGAGAGGCGGTGAGCATCCGCATCAGGTCGCCCACATGGCTGAAGCGGTCTCCGTCGTCGCTGACGTAGAGGTGGAACGAGGCCGGCCACTCGACGCCGGCCTGGCCTGCCCCGACATGCAGACCGACCCCCCGGATCGGCCGTATGCTCCCCAGGTCGAGAGTGAAGACCGTCGGGTCGGTGAACAGCCAGCCCACGGCGCTCTTGTCGTACCACATCGGCGTCTCCGGCGAGAGCCGGCCATCCACGAGCTGCCGCGCATCGTCGGGATCCGTGGCGCTGGCGTTGTTCGGGGGCGTGTCGAAGGTGACGGCGCAGCCCAGCGCGAGGTTCGGCTCGGGCCGCGGGTCGGCTTCACCCTGGGCAAGGGAGACCAGCGGAATCAACGCCGCCAGCCCGCAGACCGCCCGGGCCGGCCCAAGCTCCTTCGGGCCTCGCAGCAAACCGGTCACAGCATGTTCCTCCGGCGGGGGTGGCGCCGATCGGCCCTTCCTCGCTGAGGGAGACGCGCCCTCCACCCGAGCACCGACGAGGGTCTGCCCGGCGTGGAGGCGAAAGCTGGCGAGTCGTGGTCGGCAGCCTCGCCTCCCACCGTCAGGGCGGCCCTCGTGTGACGCTGCCGCTCGCAGATCGTGGCGCCCGGATGCACCTGCACTAAGCGCCTACCCACCAGGAGGTCGCGCTCCCCATGCACGCCTACGATCCGCTCCTGTTGCTGCTGTGCGCGGCGGTGCCGACGGTGGGCTGGTCCGCCGGACAGGCCCTCGACCTCGCGCACCCGGTCATGGACTGGCAGATCGACCCGGCCCGCCGCGACGCCTACGAAGCGGCCGTGGAGCGCGTCATGGCGATGTCGGAGCCCGAGGTGTTGGCCTTCGTGCCGCAGTGGACGCTCGTGCAGTACTGCGAATGCCCCCAGTGCTATGGCGGCGTAGAGGGCAACGCCGTTTTCACCTGGACGATCGACCGCCCCGACGAGATGACCTGCCGATTCTGCCAGACGGTCTTCCCGAACGCGGAGTACCCCGAGACCGCCACGCTGACGGGCCGCAATCTGCTGGGCGAGGAGATCACGCTGCCCTGTCACGAGGGCTCGCAGGACGGCGCGCCGCACTTCCTCAGCACTCACCTGCAGCTGCTGCGGCGCGCCTGGTTGTTGAGCCAGGTCGACGCTCTCGCCCGGGCCTACGCCGTCACGCTGAAGGAGCCCTATGCCCGGCGGGTCGCCCTGATTCTCGACGCCTTCGCCGAGCGCTACCCGCACTACCCCGTCCTCCAGAACCTGCCTCGACGGATCACCTTCCGGGAGCAGAAGGCGCCGTGGCCGTGGGACTCCGGGCGCTGGAACTTCTTCCACAACAACATCCCCATCGCGCTCCTGCCGGCCTACGATCTGGTCTACGCAAGCCCCGAACTGGACCGGCTCTCTCGGGAGCGCGGCTACGACGTGCGAGAGCGGGTTGAGCGCGATTTCCTCAAGCCCTCCTGTGAGGAGGTCATGCTGCGCACCGACCACGTGAACAACTGCGTGGGCTATGACGTGCGCTCGGCGGCGGTCCTGGGGCGCGTCATCAAGGAGCCCCGCTACGTCCATTGGGCCTGCGGATGGATGCGACGCAACCTCACTGAGGGCTTCATGCGCGACGGCTTCTGGAAGGAGGGCACGCACTCGTACCACGCGATGACCGTGGGCGGACTGACGCATGCCTTCGACGCGGTGAGGGGCTACTCCGATCCGCCGGGCTACGTGGATGCACAGGACGGCACGCGCTACGACGGTCTGGACCCCGAGCGTGAGTTCCCCTTCTGGGACCTCTGTCGGCGCGCCCCGGAGGCGGTCTGTGCACCCAACGGCATCGCCGCGACCTTCCACGATACGCATCCCAATGAGCGCCGGGCGGCGCCCCGGGAGGCGACGGTCTCCGCGCTTCTGCCCGCGGTGGGCCATGCCTCTCTGGGGCGCGGGCGCGGAGAGAACCAGCTGCAGGCCCAGCTGCACTTCTCGGGCGCCTACGGACACCAGCACTACGACAACCTGACCTTCACGCTCTGGGCCAAGGGCAGGGAGATGCTGCCCGACCTGGGCTATACCTGGACCCAGATGCGTTGCTGGACCACCTCCACGGTCGCGCACAACACCGTAGTGCTGAATCGCCGGGACCAAGGGGGCTACCCCTCGGACGGCAACCTCCTCGCCTACCATCCCGGGGACGTCACGGACCCGGAATCCCTGGAACCCGCTCTCGTGGAGGCGGACGGCCGGCTCGGGTACGCCGGGCTCGGAGGCGTCGAGCTGTACCAGCGCACGTTGATGCTGATCCCGGTCTCGGCCGCCGATGCCTACGTGGTGGACGTGTTTCGCGTGCGCGGCGGCCGGCTTCAGGACTGGGCGCTTCACGGCGACGCCGACGAGGACGTGACGGTCGCCTGTAGCCTGCCGCTCGGGGAGCCGCAGCCGAACCTGCTGCTGCCCGATGAGGCGTGGGTCGAGCCGCAGCAGGAAGCCCACACCTACCCGCCCTACGGGATGCTGCGCGACATGCGTCCGGCGGTCGTCGAGGGCGCGGTGCAACTCGACTTCGCCTACGCGGGCGCGTCGGCTCGGGGCTACCGCCTGCACGTGCTGCCGTGCGGCGGCGCGCAACTGTGGCTCGGGCGCGCCCCCTCCGTGCGGCGCATGGGCTCGGGCAGCCACGGCGACATGCGCAAGGCCTACGAGTACTGGATGCCGATGGCCCTCCTCCGGCGCGAGGGCCTCGAGCCCCTCGACAGCCTCTACGTCGCCGTGCATGAGCCGTGGTCGGAGCGGCCCTTCCTCGAGGCTGTGGAGCCGCTGGCCCTGGCTCCGTCGAGCGAGTTCGCGACGGCTCTACGGGTTCGTCACGGAGACACGGTCGACACGATCCTCAGCACCAACGACACCGCTCCGTACCCGGACCGCGCGACGGCCTCGGGGATCGTGATCCGAGGCCGGTTCGCCGTGGTGCGGCAGGCCGCCGGCCGGCCGACTGGCGCGTGGCTCTTCGACGGCGGGCGGGTCGAGGGCGAGGGCTTGGCGCTGGCGGTGGAGGCCCCGGAGTTCGCGGGCGAGCTCGTCGGCAGCACCCGCGAGGCCGATGGGGGGCTTGAGAACGCACTGGTGACCCGGGCGGAACTGCCGGCGGGCGCGGAGTCGGGGATGCTGGAGGGGCGCTGGATCATCGTCACCTACCCGACCGGCCTCACGCAGGGGTACGAACTGGCGCGGGTCGAGGCTCGCGGCGGGCAGACGCTGCTCATCACTCGGCAGGACCACGGCCTGCGCATCGGTACTGGGCGGGTCGAGGAGACCTACGCGCCGCTGCGGCGAATGGAGGGGCAGTGCCGGTTCCGCCTGGCCGGGATGGCCAGCACAATGGGTGGCGGGTGAGGGGGCGGTGGGACGGCGCCGGGCGGCCTGGAGGACGTCAGCCGTCCGGGAAGTCGGCGGGCAGGGAAAGGGTCCAGACCTCGCTGTTGAGGGTCTCGGCGTAGCCGCCGGCAACCCAGAGCTTATCCTGGAAGACGAACGCAGAATGCTCGTGCCGGTTCGTCCAGGTGGCGTTCGACTTCAGCTCGGCCCAGTGGCGACCGTCCCGGGTGAACCAGACATCCCCGAAGTTGCCGCGCTCCCTCGACCAGCCGCCCAGCAACCAGAGGCAGTCGCGGTACGTCGCCACCGCGAACCACATGCGCGGCGCCCACGGGGCCGCTGGAGTGATCTCCGTCCAGTTCACCCCATCCTCCGAGCACCAGACATCGTTCAGCGGCACGGTCTCCGGATGCCAGCGGCCGCCACCCATGATCCAGAGCTTCCCGTCGAAGACCGCGGCCTGGGCGTGGGTACGCTTCGGCCAGGCGGCCTGCTCGGTCTCCAGACGCCAGCTCTTCCCGTCTGCCGACGACCAGACGTCGTTCTTCAGGGTCTCGTCGTTGTCCTCATAGAAGTTCTCGGTGCCGCCCATGACCCACATGCGATCGCGGAAGACGGCGTAGGAGGGCGATACGCGGGGGCACCAGCCGGGAGCGTCGGTCTCGAGGGTCCATCGGGCACCATCGAGCGAGGACCAGACGCGGTTGCTGTTCTCCGCGCCGGGTAGCTTGCGCCCCCCCATGAACCACATGCGGTCGTCATGGACCAGCGCCACTGAGAGATCGCTGTGCTCCCAGGGCGCGACCTCGACGGTGCGCGTCCAGTGTAGCCCGTCGGGGGACTTCCACACATCGCGCGGGTTCGGCGCCTGTGCCGCAAACCAGCCCCCGAGAATCCAGAGGTGATCCCGATAGACGAACTCGCCTTGCGAGTCACGAGCCTGCCACCCGGCCTGCTGGGTCACCAGAACCCAGTCGGGCCCTGGATAGGAGTCGACCATGGCGCGGAGCGCTCCCAGGAAGTGTGTGAGACCCCGTGGAACCGGCCTCTGGTTCGCCGCCGACGGCCTACCCGACCTCCTTTCAAGGGCTCCGAGCGAAGCACGTGGAACCGCTGCGTCGCTCGGAACAGCGATGGGGTGACCGCCATGCCGCAGTCCGACGGTTCGACGCGCTTCCCGTGGGTGGGGTCTCGCGAGGGGACCAGCGAGGAGGTGCTGGCGCCCTGGACGCCGCTGGAGGTGCGGGACCGGGACGACACGATCGACGTTGCGTGTTGGGGCCGACGGTATGTCTTTGGGGCGAGTCCGTTCCCCGTCGCCGTCGAGACGGCCGGGGCGGAGGTCCTGGCCGGCCCGGTGCGGCTTGCAGCGCTGGTTGACGGGCAGCCCGTAACGTGGCGGGGAGTCGCCGCGACCCTCCGGGAAGCCCGGCCCGACCGGGTGGTCCTCGAGATGAACTGCGAGGAGGCAGGGCTGGAGCTCACCACGCGCACGACCATCGAGTATGACGGGATGGTCCGGGTGGACTGGACACTGCGCCCGACGCGGGAGCTGCAGCTCACCGAGCTCATCTTCGAGATGCCGCTGAACCCGGACCATGCGCGCTACTTCTACTGGTTCACCGGCAAGTGGGAGCTCCGCGAGAACGCGGGGCTGCTACCGCCGGAGGGCCTCGCCGGCGGCTTCCGTCCGCTGGTATGGCTGGGCGATGAGGAGCGGGGCCTGGCGTGGTTCTGCGAGTCGGACGAGCACTGGCGGCCTCGGGACCCCGAGAGGGTGACGCGGGTCGTCCCGGGGGGCGAGCGGGTCGTCCTGCGCCTGGGTCTCGTCGAGGAGCCGCTGTTCCTGTCACCGGGCGAGGCGCCGATGGGCTTCACGTTCGGCCTGCAGGCGACGCCGGTGAAGCCGAACGCGGAGACCGTCTGGGACTGGCGGATCTCCCACGGCGGCGACTACGGCATCGAGCGGCTGGACCCGGAGGCCCCGGCGACGTTGCGGTATCCGGCCGAGGGCAACCTCGACCTGGCGCAGGGCACGTTAGAGCTTCGCGTGCGACCGCTGTTTGACGCCGCGTGTCCCCCGCGCGACATCGACCTCTTCCGCCTGCAGCTGCCCAAGGGCGACGGCCTTCGCTGGTTCTGTCCCGCCGGGGAGCCGCGGATGCACCTCGTCCTGAACCAGCAGCAGGACCATGTGGTCGACCTGCAGACCGCGCCGGCGTGGGAGCCGGGGCGCTTCCACCACGTCGCCGTTACGTGGGGCGACGCGGTTCGCGTCTACCACGACGGCCGGCTGCTGGCCACCGATCCACGACACGGATCGCTCGTCGCGTCGCTGCACGGCGGGGCGCTCATCTTCGGCGGGCCGGGAGCCCGCTGGCTGATCGGCGAGGTGCGGGTGTCAGACGGGGCGCGCTCGCCTGAGGAACTCGCGGCGACCGCGGCCGGCGGCCCGTTCGGGCTGGATGAGCACGTGCTCCTCCTCGACAACCTCGACGAGGCCTTCGAGCCCGGGATCATCGAGCACCTGGACGGCGGGTACCGGGGCTACTCCTCCACCCGGCCGGCACGCGCGACGGGTGACTGGGGCTGGCAGGGCAAGCCGGGCGGCATCATCGGGCTCGGGCGGTTCCGCGAGGGCGACTGGGGGCGGGCGCTCGAGCTGGGGCTCGACCAACCGCCGCTGGAGTCCCTGGCCGAGTTGGGTGTGCGGACCATCTGCATCCACGAGCAGTGGACCGACTTCGAGGGGTACACCTCGACCACGCATGCGGACAAGCTGCGGTCACTGGTGCGCGCCTGTCACGAGCGGGGCCTGCGGGTCCTGGTCTACTTCGGCTTCCTGCTCTCCGATCTCGCGCCGGAGTGGCCGGTCTTCGGCGAGGAGGTGACTGTTGAGCCGCGCCGCTCCTATGACCCGTACGACTACCCGCCCCAGCCGCCCCAGGTGGCCCACTGGGTGTGCTATCAGAGCGTGTGGCAGGACCAACTGGCCGACGGCATCGCGCGGCTGATGGATGAGTTCGACGTGGACGGCGTGTACCTCGACGGCACCGCCACGCCGCCGCCGTGCAGCAACGAGCGGCACGGCTGCGGGTACGCGCGGCCGAACGGGACCCGCGCGGTCACCTACCCGATCCTGGCCACCCGGGAGATGATGCGCCGCATCTACACAGTCGTGAAGTCCCGCAAGCCCGACGGCCTGGTCAGCGTACACCAGTCCACGTGCATGACCATCCCCACGCTGGCCTGGGCCACCAGCCTCTGGGACGGCGAGCAGTTCTGCCACCTCGAGCGCGGGGCAGGGGCGCTAGAGACGATCCCGCTAGACGCCTTCCGGGTGGAGTTCATGGGCCACCAGTGGGGTGTGCCCGCCGAGTTCCTCTGCTACGACCGCCCGTACACCTACGAGCAGGCGTGTGCCTTCACGCTGCTGCATGATGTGCTCGTGCGGCCTAACGGCCTCGGGCCGCACCTTGAGCTGGCCTCGAGGCTCTGGCGTCTCAGCGACGAGTTCGGCCGACGAGAGGCCGAGTGGCTGCCCTACTGGCGCAACGCGGACGCCGTGACCGTCAGCCCCGAGGGGGCCCTGGCCAGCCTCTACCGTCACCCTGGCGAGGGTGTGCTGGTCGTGGTGTCGAACCTGACGCTCGAGGCGGCCGACGTGACGGTCTGCCTCAGTGCGGAGCGGCTGAGGCTTCGGTGTGAGGCGCGGGCCCGCGACGGGCTGAACGGAGCCGACGTGGCGCTGCGCGACCACAGCTTCGTAATCCCGTTGGGCTCGATGGAATGGCGCATCGTCTGGGTGCGATAGGAAGGCAGGCGGCACGCGATGGCGATTCGACTCGACACCGAGCGGCTGCGCGACAAGACCCTGCAACTGCTGGGCGAGGTGGGGCTCAAGGTCGAGAGCGAGGCGCTGACCGCGCTGATGCTGGGGAAGGGCTGCACCCTGGCCGCAAGCGGGCGGGTGCGGATTCCCCGGGGCCTCGTCGGCGAGTTCGTGGCCTACCAGGAGACCACACGCGCGCAGGATGACGAGGACCAGGCGCTCGTGCCCTGGTGCGGGCCGGACTGGACGCACTGGCTGCTGTGGACGGGCACGAAGGCGGCGGTGCAGGAGCGCCTCCAGCGCGAGTTCCTGATGCCGGCCTTCGACTGCGGGCCGACGCAGCTGTACGACTACCCCACCGGCCGTCGGTTGCCGGTTGACACGCGCATCTTCATCGAGATGATGAAGCTCGCGGAGGCGACGCCCGAGATCGGCTACGTCAGCACCTGGTACCGCCAGGACGTGCCGCCGGCCACCGAGCGTCTGGCCTCGCTGATCCTGGGCCTGCAGCACACGACCAAGGTTGATGGGATCGAGGCCATCGACCCGGCCGTCATCAAGTACCTCGTCGAGATGGGCGAGATCGTCGGCGGACGGCCGAAGGACGGCCGGTTCCTGGCCGGGTCGCAGTGTCTCATCTCCCCCCTCATTCTCGATCACCGCGCCGCCGCCGACATGCTCGAGCGAGCCCGCGTCGGCGTGCCGCGGTATCACGCGGCCTCGATGCCGACCATCGGCGTCTCGACGCCCGTCACGGTGCCCGCGGCCGTGGTGATCGGCGCGGCGGAGATCCTCGGCTGCCTCGTCGCCGCGTTCTGCCTGGCGCCGGAGGGCGACCTTACGGGGCGAATGATCTCCACCATCGCCGACATGCGCACTGCGGACGCGGCTTCGGCCGGGCCGGAGAACGTGGTGGTGATCGTCGGCGTGAAGCGCCTCTTCGAGGATCACTTTGGGGGACACCTGTGGGCCGAGACGTACTTCAGCCCTTCCTCGAACCGGCCGGGCCTGCAGGCCGTCTACCAGAACTTCTACTCCGGCGCAGCCTTCGCGCGACTCGTCGGCAATCCGAACCTCCCCTACCCGGGCATGGGCACGTTGGACAACGGAGGCGTGGGATCGCCGACGCAACTCATGCTCGACCTTGAGATCCGCAAGAGCCAGTTCGCCCTGAAGCCCCAGGTGGCGGTGACCGAGGCGACGCTGCTGTTCGACGAGATCGCCGCCCACGTCGAGTCCGAGGAGACCTTCCTTACGAGCGATCACACCCTCGACCACTTCCGCGACCTGTGGACCTCGCTGCTCTTCCCGCATTCGCTGCCGGAGGCGGGCCCCGCCGACGAGCCGCGGGTCTTGGACCTGTGCGAGGAGCGCTGGCGGGCGAACGTGGCGGCCTGGCAGCCGCCGGAGTTGCCCGACGACACGTTGCGCGCCCTCCGCGGTGTGCTCGCGCGCGCCGAGCAGGAGTTGCTGTGACACTCCGCCCGCCGAGGCGCAGGGGTGAGCCGATGGACATTCAGTACAGCGAGCGCACGCAGGCCCTCCAGCAGGAGGCGATGCGGTACATCCTCTGGAGCCTCGGCCACTACGAGGACGTAGTACGCAGCGGCGTCAAGATCATCGCGCGCGGCGAAGGCTGCTACATCTACGATGCCGACGGCCGCCGGTACCTGGACACCTTCGCCTCGCTGCTGACCACGATCGTCGGTCACCACCGCCCCGAAGTGCACGCGGCGATGCTCGAGCAGATGCGACAGATCGAGTTCTACCCGATCTATCACGACTGCCTGACGCCCGTGGTCATCGAGCTCGCGAAGCGCCTGGCGGAGCTCGCGCCAGGCGATCTCGAGGTCAGCTTCTTCGTCAGCGACGGCTCGGACGCCACCGAGTCGGCCATAAAGCTGGCCCGTCAGTACTTCTGGGAGCGGGGCGAGAAGGGTCGGCAGAAGGTGCTGTTCCGGCGCAACAGCTACCACGGCTGCTCTTTCGGGGCGATGTCGGCCACCGGCCTGCCGTGGTTCCGCGAGCCCCAGGAGCCCCTGAACCCGGGTTTCGTCCCGGTGATGGCGCCGCACCCGTACCGCTGCGAGTTGGGCCTGGACCCCGAGGAATCCGCGCGGACGGCGTTGCGCAACACCGCGGCGGTCATCAACTGGGAGGGTCCGCACACCATCGCTGCGATGATCCTGGATCCCATCCCGGGCTCCAACGTCGGGTATCCCGTGCCGCCGGACTTCTACCTGCCCGAGCTGAAGGCGCTCTGCGACCGACACGGCATCCTGACGATCTACGACGAGATCCAGGTCGGGATGGGCAAGACGGGGCGGATGTTCTGCTGCGAGCATTGGGGCGTCGTCCCGCACTTCCTGTGCCTGGCGAAGGGCTTCACCGGCGGCTTTGCGCCCATGGGCGCCGTGTTGACGACGGCGGAGATCGCGGACGTCTTCCGACGCCCGGGCCACGAGTTTCGCCACGGGCACACCTTCGCCGGCCACCCGGTGTCGGCCGCGGCTACGCTGGCGGTGCTCGACATCCTGGAGCGCGAGAACCTCGTCGAGCATGCGGCGCAGATGGGCGAGCACCTGGGCGAGAGGCTGCAGGGCCTGTACCGACACCCCATCGTGGGGGATGTGCGGGGCAAGGGGCTGCTGATGGCGGTGGAGCTGGTGGCCGACCGGGAGACGCGGCGGCCGCTCGATCCGGCCCTCGGCGTCGGCGGCATCGTGCGCGACTACTGCTACCGCAACGGGATGATCGTGCGCAACAACGGCGACATCCTGGTCCTCGCGCCGCCGTTGACGATCACCGCGGACCTCCTCGACGAGATCGTGGACACCATCGAGGCGGGTATCGTGGCGGCGATGGGCGACCTGAACCTCTCCTGAGAGGCGCCGATGCGCGTCCATGACCTGACCATTCCCATCGTCGACGGCGTGGACTGGTACGGTGAAACGGACTGCCCGCCCGTGTCGCTGCGGCCCGTGGGCGGGATCGCGGAACAGGGCTGGGTCTCCCACCACCTCGCCCTGATGGTCCTCAACGGTACGACGTATGCGGAGACGGCCGCGCACCTCTACCCGGACGCGCCGACCCTCGACCAGCTTCCCCCGGAGCGCCTGTTGGCCCGCGCCCACGTGATCGCGCTCCGTCCCGCCGGGCAGGAGCTTCCGGCCCCCGACGGCGACCTACCCGACTTCGCACCGGACCGTGACGCCCTTCTCATCGCTTCGGGCTGGGAATCGCACCTGCACGCGCCGGACTACTACCCCGCAAGCCCCTACTTCTCCCCCGCCTTGCAGGCGTGGCTCCTGCGGCATCGACCCGCGCTCCTGGGCGGCGACATGCCTTCCTTCGATCCCCCGCAGGACGCTGCGATGCCCTTCCTGCGAGAGTACTTCCGGGCGGGCGGCACGATCGTCTGCCCCCTCGTCGGCCTGCAGCCCCTCGCGGGGCGGCAAGTTACCCTCTGCGTGGCGCCACTGCGCCTGTTCGGCGCCAGTGCCGCGCCCGCCCGGGTGCTCGCCTGGTAGCGTGAAAGGAGTCTCTCATGCCCGCCCGCAAGCCCCTCCGCGTCGGTCTCGTCCGCTGCGATACGCACGGGTTCTACTTCGGCGCCCAGATGGACGCGAAGCACCTCGTCCCGGCCAAGCTCGTCGAGCACGACTACATCGTCGCCCACTACTACCAGGACATCTACAACCCGCTCAAGCTCGACAAGCTCCCGCAAGTCGCCGGGATGCGGATCGTGAAGTGCTACGACGACGATCGGCGGCGGGCGGAGCAGTTCGCCGAGACCTTCTCCGGCGCGCCGCAGGTCTGCGACAACATCGCGGACATGGT
>VGFB01000049.1 GCA_016869015.1 Armatimonadota bacterium | reverse complement strand
CGCGCAGAAGAGGAAGTCGGCGTACTGCACGTCGGCGATGGGGCGCATCCCGGCCAGGGCCGCGCCGATGGCTGCGCCGGCAATGCCCGCCTCGGAGATCGGCGTATCGAGAATGCGCTCGTGGCCGAACTCCTCAGACAACCCAAGCGTCACCGTGAAGGCGCCACCGAAGCCCCCGGGGATGCCGATGTCCTCCCCCAAACAGAAGACGCGCTCATCGCGGCGCATCTCCTCGCGGATCGCCTCCCGCAAAGCCTCGGCGATGGTCATCGTCCGCGTCTCAGACATCGGCGCGCACCCCCTCCGCGACAACGTGGCGCAGGCAATCCTCCGGCGCGGGCGACGGGCTCGCCTCGGCGAAGGCGACCGCCCGGGCCAGCTCCTCGGCCACCTCCTCCGAGATCGCCTGCAGCTCCGCCTCCGTTGCGCGGCCGGTCTCCCGCAACTGCCCCGCCAGCCGCGGGATCGGGTCGCGCTGCTTCCAGGCTTCCTCCTCCTCCCGCGTACGGTAGCCGCGAGTGTCGCTGCGGGAGTGGCCGATGAAGCGGTAGGTCTCGCACACGAGGAACGTCGGGCCGCCCCCGGAGCGGGCGCGCTGCACGGCCGAGACAGCGGCCTCGTGGACAGCGAGCACATCCATGCCATCCACCGTCACGCCCGGAATCCCGTAGCCCTGCGCGCGGTCGGCCAGCCGGTCGAGCTTCACCACCTGCTCGAGAGGTGTCGAGGCGCCGTAGAGGTTGTTCTCACACACGAAGACTACGGGCAGGTCCCAGATCGCGGCCATGTTCACGCCCTCATGGAAGGCGCCCTCGTTCGTGGCGCCGTCCCCGAGGAAGCAGGCCACGACCTGGTCGGTCCGCCGCAACCGGAAGCCGAGGGCCAGGCCGGTCGCGACCGGAACGTTGCCGCCCACGATCGCGATAGCGGTCAGTGCCCCCACGGCCGGGTCGCCGGTGTGCATCGAGCCGCCGTACCCGCCCGCGCAACCGGTGGTCTTCCCGAACAGCTCGGCCATCATGGCCTCCAGGGACACCCCCTTGGCGATGGCATGGCCGTGCGGCCGATGGGTGCTGGTGATCCAGTCCTCCGGCCGCAGCGCCTCGCACACGCCCACCGCACAGGCCTCCTGGCCGATGTACAGGTGCAGCGTGCCGGGCATCCGGCCCTCGAGGAAGAGCTGGTTCACCGTCTCCTCGAATCGCCGGATCCGCAACATCTGACGGTAGGTGCGCAGCAACAGAGCAGGCGGCGGCATGAGCGACCTCTCCGGCATCCGTCAGTCCGCGACCCGAGCGCCCGGCCCGTAGTGCTCGCGGAACAGGCGGAAGAAGGTGTAGGGGTCCACCACTTCCAGGTCCAGGTCCGGCCGGGCCTCGCGCACCCGGGCCACGGTCGCCATGACCTGCGTCGGGCCGGTCCACACGACTCGGAAGAAGTGGAACCCGGGAACGCCGGCCGCCTGGCCCTCCAGGCACCCGGTGACGATGGCGGCCGCCTGCTCCGGGCTCTCGAAGTTGCAGGCGTTGTTGATCAGGTTCGTGACCGGCATCCCCTTCCACACATGGGGCTCGGGCGACCTGCCCCCGCCGCCGTGCAGGTCCATCACGATGGTCGCAAACCCGTCGGGCGCGAACCGGGTGAAGGCGTCCTTCACCGCCGCAGTCGGCGCGTCCCAGTCGAGAACCATCGGCGCGATCGCCATGTCCGTCTCCGCGAAGAAGCGCCGATTGTGCTCGACGAACAGCGGGAGGTAACGCTCCTGCACGCGGTTGGGGTTCATGTACCCGGCGGCGCTGGCGTCGGCGGTGAAGTGGTCGTTCGGCGACGCGGTCGCGTAGAAGTAGCCGAAGAGGTCCGGGAACGTCTCGACCAGGTTGGGGTCTATTCCCCACGCCAGGGGAATCCGGCCCCGGTTGGGGTCCGCCCAGTGCGTGGGGAGGAAGCTGTATAGCGGCGTGGCAGAGTCGTAGTCGGCCATGAGGAAGCACAGGTAGGTCTTGTCGGCCAAGGCGGCGGCCTCTGCCGGGCGACGCTGCCTCAAGGGCTTCCGCGGGGCCTGGCAGTGAAGCGACTGGTTGAAGCAGCTGCCGGCGACTGTGTTCTGATAGCAGTTGTAGGGTGAGATGAGATGGACGGTCTCCCACTCGGTGGGCACGGGATCGTGCGCGGAGGCATGGCCGGGGACGTTGCTGTACTTGCCGAAGGCGAAGAAGCCGGCCAACTCCGTCATCTGCTCGCCCGCCGACTGGCGGAGCACCTCCTCCAGGAGCAGGCGGTAGGTCGCGAGGTCGGTGCCGAGAGGCTGGTCGATGTCGTCGCCCGGTTTCTCGTCGCCCCACGGTGAGAGGTCGAACACGAAGGCCCGGTTGCGGACGGCCCAGTCGCGCGTCACCACGTAGCCGGTATCCCCGCGGGCCCGCGTGGAGAAGGCATCCTCGTACAGGCAGATCAGATGGGCCGAGCAGCGGCCCCGAGCCAGGTACTCGCGGACCGCCCACCGGTAGGCATCGTTCTTCGCGCTGCCCGTCTCGGCGCCCGTGAAGCGCCCGCGCAGGTCGGCCAGGACCGGAAGCCCCCACGCGGCCCGGTTCCGGTCCGCCAGTTCGGGGCTCAGCACGACACCGTCCTCGACGCCCGCGATGGTCGTCGCGACGTTCACCGTCGCCGGGATCGCCGGGTCCCAGATGACTGCGCCGCGCACGCGGCCCTGGGCGAGGACGACCAGGGCGTCGAGGTCCGTCACCGGCTCCCGCGGCAGGCCGCCCAGCCATCGCCCCTCCTCGGAGAGGACCCCCAGCCAGTACTCCGGGCGTCTGTCCGTCGGGGAGAGCACGTACAGCCGAGGCGCCGCGCGGTTGAGTACGCCCTGCACGCAGGCGACGGCCATCGCCTCATCATACGCCTCCGGCGTTCCGTTGTCCGCGAGCAGGTACGTGTGTAGCACGCGCGTCTCCTGGGCGGCGACGGGCACACCGACCGCCGCGAGTGTGATGACTGCCGCCAGACGAGCGGGGACGCCCGGTGGCCGGGTCACCGGTCGCGCTCCTGCTGGAAGGCCGCCACGGTCTGCGCGTCCGGCACCCCGGCGCTGCAGCCGATGGCCTGAATGCAGTGAGCAGCGGTAGCGTTCGCAAAGGGGATGCCGCGGTTGATTGGCCAGTCGTGCAGCACGCCGTACAGGAGGCCGGCCATGAACGCATCCCCGGCTCCGGAGCCGTCCACGACGTCGACCTCGTAGGCCGGGAAGCGGACGGCCTTCCCCTGCACGCGAACGGCACAGCCCTCGGCCCCCAGCTTCACACCGAGGACCTCGATCGGGTAGGCCGAGAAATGAGCGAGAATGACCTCCGGATCCGACTCCCCGGTGATCGCCCGCGCCTCCTCGATGCTCGGCATGAAGATGTCGAGATGGGGGAGGCACGGCTCGATCAGCGCGCGGCTGTTCACGTTGGGGTTGTAGGCCGTGTCCATCGAGGTGATGGCGCCCAGCTCACGGGCGCGCGCCAGGAGCCGGGCCGTCGGCGCGCCGTCCAGCGCGGGCATCAGCAGCGATCCGCCCAGGTGCAGCACCCGGGCGCGGGCGATCAGGTCAGAGGGCACCTGGGATTCGCTGAAGCGGGCGTTGGCGCCGACGTGGTGCAGGTACCGGCGCCGGCCGTCGGAGCCGATCATCACGAAGGTGTAGGAGGTCGCGGCGTCGTCGGTCTCGACCAGTCCATCGCTCCCGACCCCGGCCGCCTCGAGGCTGCGCCGCACAAAGGCGCCCGCGCCGTCGCGGCCAAGGCAGGCGCTGACCGAGGCCGACGCGCCCAGCCCGACCAGGTCGACCGCGGTGTTGACCGCGCAGCCGCCGATGTGATGCTCGATGTGGTCGAAGGTGCCCAGGCGGTCCCACTCCGGGAGCCTGTCGATGGGCTTGGCCATGACATCGGCAACGGCGATGCCAACGCACAACACGTCGAGCCCGGTCATCAGCAGGCCCCCCGCCTTCCACCTTGCGCGCGGGCAGGTTGGGGATGGTTGCGAGCCGTCCGAACAGCATACGTCTAGCACACATCCGGTACCGCGTCAAGCCCGGCGCGGCAGCAGGGCCGTTGGGTAGGTCCGGATAGACCTCAACCTCACCGGCAGGAGGAGGGCGCGTCATTCCCAGGCGGTCTCAACGACGTAACGTCTGACCGTGAGCGTCCGCCTCTCTAGAACAGACGTTCTATATCCTCCTTACGTCGCATATAGAACGTCTGTTCTAGAGAGGCGACCGTCTCCCACGCACCCCCTTCCCCCTGTGCGCCCCCCGATGATCGAAGGGCCTTCATGCTGCCGGGGAGGTCGAGGCCTCGGCGAAGGAGCTGAAACGCGTCCTGAGCCATTCTGAGCGGTCGTTTTCGCGGGAGGGCACCCTTGGTCCACTTCGGGGGTCGCGTCGCACTGGAAGGGCCTCCACGGGGCAGCACGGGGCATTCCCTGTAGATTGCTCGAACGGATGTTCGTATTTTGCTTAGGCGGCAACCGGGCGCGGAGGACTTCTCGGCCCCGCTTGGGAAGTGAGGATGTGTCCTGGTCGTAAGCTGCTCGGGCCTTCAGAGTGGCGTGAGTGATGGACTGTCCGCATGGCCATGGGCCGACGATCGCGGGGCGGAAGCTCTGGGTGTGCGGGGAGTGCGGCGAGAGCGTCTCCGCCGAGGCGCCGCCTGTCGATGAGCGGGCCAGGGCTCTCCTGGCCGCGCGACTCGACGGCTCGCCCCTACCTTACCCGGCGGCGCTGGCCGTGGAGCGGCTGCGAGAGGCTGTGGAGCGCCGCGAGTCGGCCTCGCCTTCCCCGTGTTGCGACCCTCGCTTCCGCTGTCCGATGCGGCTTCGTCCCTCTTCAGGAAGGTCGAGTACGTAGTCGCGGTCCTGTTCCTGGTGCTCCCCTTCATCCTGGTCATCGTCCCACCAGAGTATGGAGCGTGGCTCAGCAACCGAAAGGCCGTGCTGAAGGCCTTGGAACTCCCGTCGGCCAAGCACGTTCCCCCAGGTGGCCTCTGGGAGGCTTGTCGATTGGAGCTGGACCGGATGCGGAAGCACCCGCAGGTCTGGCTTTCGGCCGTGGGCGTCTGGGGTCCTGCCGCTGGGCGCTCACGTCGCCGAGATCCTGAATGCCCTGTTCCAGTAGCCGCGGGCGCCTCCCTCGCAGGGATTGGCGCGCCGACGGGGAAAGGCCCGCGCCATGGGGAGCTGTCTGCGCCACGGGAGGTCGCCATGCGATTGGGAGCACCGTTGTTCGAGGATTGCAGCACGCCCGAGAAGTGGATCGCCGCGCTGCGCAAGAAGGGGTACTCGGCGGCGTTCTGTCCGGTCGGGTCGGAGGCGGCCGATGACGTGGTGGCCGCCTACGAGCAGGCCGCGAGAGAGAACGACATCGTAGTCGCCGAGGTCGGCGCGTGGAGCAGCCCGATCTGCCGCGACGCCCCGACGGCCGAGGACGGGCGCAAACGCTGCGTCGAGGGTTTGCGGCTGGCGGACCGGATCGGCGCGAACTGCTGCGTGAACGTGTCGGGCTCACGCGGACTGCCCTGGTATGGGCACGACCCCGAGAACCTGACTCCCGCGACGTTCGACCTGATCGTCGAGTTCGTGCAGTGGCTGATCGAGGAGGTCAAGCCCACTCGCACGTGCTTCACACTGGAGACGATGGAGTGGATGTATCCCGACTCGCCCGACTCCTACGCGCAACTCGTGAAGGCCATCGACCGGGAGCACTTCGCCGTGCACTTCGATCCGACGAACCTGGTCTGCAGCCCGCAACTGTACTACCGCACCGGCGAGCTGATCACGGAGTTCGTCGCGAAGCTCGGGCCGCAGATCAAGAGCTGCCACGCGAAGGACATCTCGCTCTCCGAGAAGCTCACCGTACACCTCGATGAGGTCCTGCCGGGGACGGGCAACCTCGACTACGCGACCCTCCTGCGGCAGCTGGAGACCCTCGGGCCCGACGTTCCTCTGCTCATCGAGCACCTGTCAAGCGAGGAGCAGTTCGATCAGGCGGCAGCGTTCATCCGCGGGAAGGCGGAGGAGGTGGGGACGGAGGTCGTCTGACGGACTCACAGCCGCAGGAAGGTGCCTTCGATGGTACACTCCTCGCCGCCCCGGTTGTGGTAGTAAACGGCGAAGACGAGGCCGGGCTCGACTTCGAGGGCGACAGGATAGCCGAGGTCCCCGTGTCCGCCGTCCTCCCGCAAGACGATCTCGTTGGCCGCGTCCCAGGTGGCCCCCTCATCCGCGCTGAGGCAGCCGCGAATCCCCCACGGCGGCCGCCGGTAGCCATACAGGGCCAGCAGCCGACCGTCGTGCAGTCGCAGGACGAAGGGCGGGCAGCCCCACATCCGCGTTCGCTCCGGCAGGCCGAAGGTCGCGCCCCCGCCGGCGGAGCGATTCGCGTAAAGGTAGCCGTCCATGTCCACGCGATGGAGGCACAGCCACTCATCCCCGCTCAGCGGGAGGGCGAACGGCTCGTCCCAGAAGGGCCGGACCCACGGCTGATGGTACGGGAGCGAGAGCCCGACCGTGATCGGGGTGTCCCACGTGAGGCCCAGGTCCTCGGACACCGCGATCTGCACCTGGTTGGTGCCCATCCGCGTGACGATGCCGCACCAGTAGATCCGCCCGTCGGGCAGCTCGCGAGGACCGTGGGGCGAGAAGACGGGCGCAACCGTGGGCTTGTCCCAGGTCTCCCCGCCGTCGGTCGATCGGATGGTGACGGCGCTCCCCGAGTGCATCGAGACGATCAGCGCGCCGCCGGAGTGCTGGAGGACGGCCGGGTCGCGCTCGTCGATATTCGGGTCATCGTAGATCGTCTTGCGTGGTGACCAGGTGCGCCCGCCGTCGGTGGACCGACACCAAGCGACGCCACCGCTGGGGTCTACATGCGCGGTGCCCTCGCGGAAGACCGCCCCGAGGCTCCCGTCGGTCAGCCTTGCGACCCCGGGGAACGCGAAGTGCTTGCCCGCCTCGCTGCAGACCATCACATGGTCCGTCGCGACGCGCGCCGTGCCCTTGCCCAGCGCCTCGACCGGCACGAACTTCAGGTAGTCGAGGTAGGCCGCGTGTCCCAGGGAGCGGATGACCAGCTTCTCGCCGTCGAGCTTCACCCCCCGGCGGAAGCAGTATTCCCAGTCGTAGTGCACCTGCTCGGTCCCGCGCGGGCTCGTGACGACGGTGAACTCCGGCTCGCCGCCTAGCTTCAGTCCCACGCTCACGGTGAAGTGGGTGGCGCGGCTGCCCAGGTAGATGTCGTAGGCGCCGGTGAGCTGTGGGTCATAGGTGAGATCGGGGGGATTGCCCACGGCGTTGAGCAGCGGCGTCGGCCAGTCCTTCGTGCGCAAGAGCCACGAGTCGTCCCGACGCTCGTCGCGGAGCACCGCGTCGCGGGGCTCACAGCGCTCGAAGTCCTCGCGGAGGATCGGCTCTTCGGTGCCCAAGAGCACCTCGATCTCGCGGGTCTCCAGGCGTCCGGTCTGGGCCCCGGCGCCGACCGAGGTCAGGACGATGGCTCCCATCGCGAGCGGCCCCATGACAGCACTCCTCTGCGCGTTATCCGCCGTCTGAGCGCGCGACCCGGGGGCGCGCGAGGCTGAACTCGATCCGCTCGCCCGCCTGGCCGAAGTAGCCGCCCCAGCCCACGCTGATCGCGGTGACCGCGTCGAGGTCGAGGCGGCCGTTGTCGTCCTTCGTCCAGCCCGCGAGGTCGAAGGCGCTCCAGAGCACGAATGAGCGGGCGTGCCCGGACGCCGACAGGGCGCGGTCGGCCCGCCCCAGGTAGATGGCGCCCCCCGCCTCGTGCAGCAGCACCAGCAGCTCGCTCGGCGTCTGCTGCCCGTGGGGGGCCCAGGTGTCGAGCACCAGACAGGCCGCCTCGCTCAGGTCCACCGGGCCGGGATGGCGGAAGCTCACGAAGAGGTGGGTATCCACCTCGCTCTTGGTCAGCGTGGCGACGGCGCGCCACGCCGGCGCATCGGGCTGGGAGTGCTCAGCGTCCGGGGAGAGGCCTCCCTGCACGAACTCGCCGTGCCCCTCGGCGGGCTCCACGGGCGGCAACGGCGCGAGGGTCAGCCCCGGTAGCGGCCCGGGCCGCGGGCGCAGCCGTTCCCGCTCGCGCGCCTGACCGAACCGCAGCAGCGCTCCGCCATAGGAGTCCAGGGCCAGCTTCACGCCCTGCCCGGAGGCCAGCGGCGTCAGCTTCCCGGTCGCCGGGTCCCACAACTCCCCCGCGCCGGCCGTGGCGAGTGACACGCTCGCCTCGACCGGCTCCGGGCTGTCGTTGATGGCGAAGTAGACCTCCTGCCCGTCGATTCGCCGATGGGTGAACCGCACCGGTGAGCCGGCCGCGTCGGCCGCCAGGTCGGGCTCGATGATTGCGTCGAGCACGGTGGGCAGCAGCGCGACGGCACTGCGGGGCAGGTAGGCGCCCACGCCGCCGGCCTCGCCCACGGTCAGCCGCAGGTCGTCACCGGTCCCGAGCATCTCCGCCCCGAGCTGTTCGATGCGGGGGGAGGGGAACTCGCGCGCGCTGTTCGCAGGCCGCGCCCCGACGGCGATCACCGCTCCGCCCTGTCGCCACAGCTCGCGCAGGTTCAGCCACGCCTCGTCGGGCAGCGTGTCCACGCCCGGCAGCACGACCACTCGCCAGCGCAGACCGCCGTGGACCAGCGCGCCGTCCTCGACCCGCGCCTCCGCCAGGGCGCGCGAGTCGACGTAGGTGAAGTCGCGCCGGGCGGTGTAGAGCCCGTTGCTGACCGCGTTGTAGATGCCGTCCAGCTCCGCCGCCGCGGCCGAGGTCGTCGGCCCGTGGCGTGCCGGGGTGAAACGCAGCCACAGGCTCTCGATCGGGTAGACGACCGCCAGGTCGGTCACCTGATGCCCGCCCCTCAGAGCCGTCGCGCAGCGGCCGACCCACTCGTTCAGCCGCCGCAGCTCCTCGCCGGTGAGGCCCTGGAAGCTGTAGTAGCTGGTGATCGTGTTGATCCCCCCGACCAGCTCCCGATTGCACGTGCCGCGGATCTGCGCCTCGGTCACGTCCACCACCGGCCGCTCATCGCCCGCCGGTCGGTAGCGCTGGGCGAAGTCCGAGGTCTCGCTCATCGTGTACGGCTTGCCTTCGAGGTCGGCGACGCTGCCCATGAGGCGGGCGATCTGCCACGGCACCTGCTGGGGGATGCTCGTCAGGCAATCGATGCTCGGCGCGTCCAGCCGACGCGCGCAACGGAAGAAGTCCCCGTAGAAGGCCACATGGTTCCGCAGGCCCTCCTCGGCCAGGAGGTGCCCCCCGGACCGCAGATTCAGCTTCCCGCAAGCCTCCTGGATCTGCCCGAAGAAACCCTCCGACACGAGTTCGCCCACGGTCAGCCAGAAGTCGTGGCGCGCCTGCGCCGTTCCGGGCCCGGCGTCCGCGACGAGCGCAGGAACCAGCGGCTCGAGCGCGCGGCCGCGACGCCGCGCGAACTCGCCGGGCAGGTTCGGCGCCCAGGGCAGCACCTTGTACGGCATCGGCCGCATGAAGGAGCTCATCAGCGAGGGCTCGTCGGTGAAGCTCGCGATGAAGTACTCCCCCAGATCGCTGCCCAGGTGCTTCTCGTAGCCGCCGTAGGTCAGCTCGATGAACCGCCGCGTCGGCGCGGGGTCGAGGAGGTTGATGTACGGCAGCTTATCGGCGAGGCTCACCGCGGCATGGGTGCCCTCGTACAGGACGTCCTCCGTGATCGCCATGACCCGCCAGTCGCCCGCGGGGGCCTCCCACACGAGCTTCCCCTCCCGCGCGTTCGGTGCGAGGTCCACAGCCCCGTCCGGATCGATCGCGCCGTCCCTCAGGGGGTACGCCGCGGCCGACACCAGCGTGCCGGGCGGCAGGTCCAGCGCGACGGCGCCGCCGGTCGAGTCCGCCTCGGCGATCAGCAGACCGCGCGCCTCCCACTCGGGATGGTCCCGCAGCGTCAGGCCGCCCGCACTGCCGGAGGGGTAGCCCCTCTCGTCGTAGAGCCACAAGGCCATGCCGAGCTTCCTCGCCTCTTGCACCCCGCGCGCGAAGGCCGCCCACTTCTCCTCACTCGTCAGGTAGTCGGTGAAAGAGACGTTGCAGACCACCCCACCGAAGCCCTGGGAGATGAGACTGCGGAAGAGCATGTCCTGGTCAGTGGGCCGGTCCGGCAACGAGTGAACGATCTTGAGGATGCGGCAGCTCGCCGGGGGATCGGCGAACCGCTCGGCGAAGGGGCGGTCGTCTTGAGCCAGCATCGAGGTCGCCTCCGCAATGTCCGTCGGCAGTAGCGTCAGCAGCGGGCCCATCAGCCCGCCCGGCCCGCCCCCGTCGCGCACCTGCACTGCCAGCACGTTCTCCTCGCCTGCCCGCGCCTTGTCGGCCGGAAGCCGGTAGCTACGGAGCAGGCTGACGGCCTGGTGGGTTCCGAGGGGCGTCTCACCTAGCAGCTCCCCGTTCAGGTACACGCGGTCGTAGTCGTCCACGCTGCCCAGGTGCAGGATCATCTCCTGCCCGGCCCAGCCCCTCGGCACGAGGAAGTGCTTGCGGTACCACGCGACGCCGTCGTAGTCGGTGTACGGCATCCCGTTCTTGGGCTTCGGCGGCTGCCCGGGACGTGGGTCGGTGATCCCCTGCGCCTCCCAGTAACCCGGCGCCTTCAGCAGGCGCCACGCCGAGTCGTCGAAGTCGGCGTCCATCCAGCCTGTTGTCTCCCCAGCCTCCTGCGGGTCAATCGCGAACAGCCAACTGCCGTCGAGGTTGCCCCAGTAGTGGGTCAGTTCGGGCGTTGGCTGCGCGAAGATGGGCAGTGCCGAGAGCAAGGAGAGCCAGACTGCAGGTGCCATGAGCATCAGAGACCTCCTCGGGGTCAAGCCGCGGGGGCATTTCCCCCCCGCACGGCGGGGACCTCGCGAGGCGCCGCCGGGGTTGTACTTATAATTACTCTGATACTAAAATACTGATTAGCCGTGTCACCTACCAGGAGGGAAGCGCGATGAGAAGCGGAGCGCAGTCACAGGCGGTCATCGGGACGGCCCTGGTCGCGCTGGTCTGGGTTGGGGCGCCGGCGCCGGCCGACGAGCCGACGGCGGGAGTCTACGTCGGCCTGGACGAGCACACGGGTATAGGACTCACGGTCACGCTCTCCGAGCGGCCGAACGGTCGCTTCCAGGTGGCGGGCACGGCCCAGGGGGTAGACTCCGGCGAGTCGCGTCCGGTCACGGGTACGTACTAC
>VGFB01000048.1 GCA_016869015.1 Armatimonadota bacterium | reverse complement strand
GAGGGCACGTGGGACAACACGGCTCTGATCGACAGCCTGGACTTCGCGCCGCGCGCCGCGAACTCGTTTGCTTTTGCCGCCCACGCTGCGCCTCGCGCCGTGGCGGTAACGGGGCCGGCGTTCTGGGATGATCTGCGCTGTGCCGTGGCGATCCGTCTGCTGGAGAGCGGAGGCGCCGGTCTAGGCTTCCGCGTCCAGGATGCCGCGAACTACTACGCCTTCACCGTGGCCTTTGGCGCACCGGAGGCTTCCGGCCAGGCGCTCCTGAAGCTCAGCCGAGTCGTCGCGGGCGAGGAGCGCGTCCTCGCCTCGGCGACCCGGAACCTCCCGATCGGCCAGTGGTGCCGACTCTCGGTGGCCGCCGCCGAGGACCGTTTCGACGCGTCGGTGGATGACGTGCCGGTGCTGACGGCCCGCGACGAGGCCTTCGGACAGGGCGCCCTGGCGCTGGTGGCAGTGGACTGCCCCACCGCGTACTTCGATGACGCGGCCGTGGAGCCGTACCGGGGCTTCACCGACGACTTCGAGCGCGAGGATCTCGGGCGTTGGCGAACGATCGCCGGCGAGTGGAAGATCGACCCCTCGAAGGAGGGGCGCCGCCTCGCGACGGCCTCGAAGGAGGCTGGTGTCGTCGTCTCCGGACGAGACGACTGGGCCGACCATGAGCTTCGGGCCCAGGTGCTGGTCGGCAAGGGCCCGGCCGGTCTGTGCGTCAACTGGAAGAGCCCGAGTGACTACCTCCTGTGGCGCGCGACGCGGGGCGTGCAGGAGCTGGTGCGCGTCACGGAGGCCGGGGAGGAGCTCCTGGACTCCGCGCCGCTCGACAGTTCTGTGAAGGGTTGGGTCACCGCCGAGCTCTCGTGCCGCGACGACTACGTGGCCGCCAGGGTGAATGGTGGCGAGCCGCTCGAGGCGCTGGTGCCGATCGGGCAGTCGGGGCGCGTTGGGCTATGGATGGAGCGGGGCAGCCGGGCGGCCTTCGACGACGTGGCGGTCCGCTTCCCGCCCGGGTACGTGCCGGCCGGGCTGCCCGAGACGATGGTGGTCGACGCCGAGATGAAGGAGCAGTTCGCGAACCCGGCGGAGGGTTGGTTCAACATCACCGATGAGGCCCACCGGCCACAGGCCGTGGGGATGAACTGGAACAAGGGCGAGTACTTCGATCCGGTCGACATGCGCTTCCCGGTTGCGATCGCCTCCACCGAAGCGGGGAAGGTCACCGTCCGGATCGAGGGCGACCAGACCACTGGCGAGGGCGGGTATCAGCTGACGCTCGTGAAGCCCGAGAGCGCCCGAACGCTGGCCCTGGAGCTGTCGCGCGCCGGGCAGGCCCTGGCTCAAGCCGAGCACACCGTGGGCGACACCGACGTGTGTCAGGTCCGTTTCGGGAAACGCGGCACCTTCATCGTTGTCTATCTCGACGGTCAACTCGCGGTCTCCTACCGGGACCGG
This sequence comes from Armatimonadota bacterium, assembly GCA_016869015.1. Classification (GTDB taxonomy): domain Bacteria; phylum Armatimonadota; class Zipacnadia; order Zipacnadales; family VGFC01; genus VGFC01. Next base: position 9,864 of record VGFB01000048.1, on the reverse strand, counting down.
CCCGGCGCGGCCGCGCCTCCGGCGCCGGAGACCACGGAGACTCCGGACTCCTCATCATGATCACTCACCGTGAAGCACGCGGACACCAGCCCGGCCTTCGGCGTCTGAGGCTGGAGTGGTGTGCCCTCTTGCTGTTGCCGATGGCGCTCGCCGGCGCAGCCAACGGCGCCCTGGACGACGGCCGCAAGCTCTTCGGCAAGGGCGACTACGCGCAGGCGACCGCCCTGCTGAAGGCGGCGCGGGACGAGCGACCGGACGATCCGGAGGTGCTCTTCTGGCTCGGCCGGGCGGCGCTGGAGGCGGGCGATCTGGAGACCGCCGTCGCCGCGCTCGGCGGCGCTGCCGACGCGCGCCCGCGTTCCGTCGACTCGCGCTACTGGCTCGCCATGGCTCTGGAGCGGGCGGGCAACCTGACCGAGGCGCTGTCCTCGTTCCGTCGGGTCGTCGCGCTGGACCCGGGCCATCACCCCGCCGCCGAGGGGATCGCGCGGCTCGCGCCCGGACAGACCCTCACCGAGGGCCCACCGCATCACGCGGTCGCGATCGAGGCGGAGGGCGGCCTGTCGGTGGACCGTCAGCAGGCCGAGGTCATCTCGCCGCGCATCTACGATTACACCTTCTCCACGGCGCCGAACGACTGGGTCATGGAGCTCGGGGACTGGCGCGTTCGCAGCCGCTGGAGCTGCACGCCCTCGTGGAACTTCATGGGCGGCGAAAGCCCGATGGCCGCCGTGATCTGGAACAAGCGGGAGTTCCTGGGAGATCTGACCGTCGAGGCGTACATGTCCTACAAGATGAACGTGCTGGGGGAGGGCGGCTACCGCAACGGGACGGACTTCAACGTCAGCCTGTGCGCGGACGGACGGAACCTGTTCAGCGGCTACACCTTCATCGTCGGCGGCTGGGGCAACTCGTGGACCCGCATCATGAAGGGCCCGCAGGTGCTGGCGGAGACGAATGCGCCCAACCACCGCCCGGTCACCCTCCTGGACGGCTCTCCCGGCTCATGGGCCTGGCACCGGCGCTGGTGGGAGATCCGCACCGTGAAGCGCGGCGGCGATCTGTACCTCTTCTTCGACAACTCCCTGGTGCTGCAGGCCCACGACCCCGACCCGTTCCCCGGCGGGCGCGTCGCGCTCTGGACCTACGACAACGGGATCATGATTCCTCGCGTCAAGCTCTACTACGAACGCGAGCGTCCCCCCGCGGAGCGCGGCGAGCCGCCGTATGCGCCCTACCTGCCGCCGGGGGAGCAACCTCCCGCCGGGCCCGCGCTCACCTTCGTTTCGGACACGCACCCGGCGATCGCGGCCGACTTCGATCACGACCTCGGCAACTGGACACGCCGCGACGGACAGCAGGGAGCGCGTCTCTCCCTCGACGCCCTGACGGCCGACGGCACGGGTCACTGCTTGCTGCTCACCAACGAGAACTCCGGCGGCACCTTCGGAGCCACTGCCCTTGCCGGCCCGTTCGACGCGGTGCGGATGAACCGCCTGCGGTTCGACTACCGGGTCCCCCCGACCGCCAAGGTGAACCTGCAGTTGACCGCCGCCGGAGCCCGCTACGAGGTGATCTTCACCGCGCCCGAGTTCCCCAGCGACCGCGCGCGGCGACTGGCCGAGCTGCCCGACGTGCTGACCGACGGTGAGTGGCACCAGGCCGAGCTCGATCTCCTCGCCTGCCTGCGGCGCTTCCATCCCGAGACGCCGAGCCTCGAGGTCACCGACGTGTGGCTCGGACTCGACACGACGCGCGACTACGCTCTGGCCGGCTGCGGGGCCAACCCGGCGCTGTGCGAGTATCGCCTGGACAACTTCGGTCTCGTCGGCGCAGGCCCGGCCGACGGTGAGGTGCGACTGGCTGCCGCGCCTCCCGTCGAGGGGTCCGCGCCGCACCAGTTCGACTGGATCATGGCCGATGCGCTCGATGCCGAGCCGGACGGCGTGCCGGACTCCGCGGACGGCGTCGTCGCGCTGGCCGGCCTCTCCGACGGCACGCACTACCTGCGGGCGCGAACCGTCGGACCGGACGGCACGCCGGGGCCCCTGCAGACGGGGGAGGTTCTGGTCGATACGACCGCCCCGCAAGTCAACAGCGTCTCCCCGGAGGCGGGCGCCGCCACGGACGGTGAGGAACTCGTCTTCGCAGTCATCGACAACGGCGTCGGCGTGAACCCGGCGTCACTGGCGTTCAAGGTGAATGACGCGCCGCTCATCCCCGGCTCACCGGGCCTGGCGTACGATCCGAACACGGGCCTCGCGCGTGTGCGGCCGGGCCGCTCCGGGATCTCCTTCCAGCCCGGAGAGACCCTCCGGGTGGCACTCGAGGGCGCTGCCGACTGGCGTGGCAATGTGCTCGCCGAGCCGCTGGCCTGGGACTTCGCCTATGACCGGACGCTCGATCAGACGGCCCCGCCCGCCCCGGTTGTGGCCCTGCCGCGCGAGCCGCTGTGCAACGACACCTTCGAGACCGGCTTGGGCGCCTGGCAGGCCTACGCGGCGTCCATCCCGGCGACCCTGACGCTCGACGAGTCCACGGCGGCTTCGGGCCGCCGTAGCCTCCGGGCGTACAACCCGGCCAGTGGCGGGGCGATGGGCGCCATGCCGCTCGGCGCGCCCTTCGACGCCGGCGTGTACCGCCTCGTCTCGTTCGACTACAAGCTGCGGCCGGAGGTGCGCATCGACCTCTACGCAGTCGTCAACGGCACGGGCTACTCGATCAAGCTCAGCAACAACGACAGCGCCAACTACATCGGGGCCTTCGAGAACGTGCAGCTCGACGACCAGTGGCATCATGCGGAGGCGAACCTCTACGAGCTCCTCCGCGCGGCTGCGCCTACCTCTCCCGGCTACATCGTGACCACCCTCGCCTTCATGGACGCGGGCAGCTACGGCAACATCCAGCACCAGTCCTACCACCTCGACAACTTCACGCTTCACCCCATCATGGCACTGCCCGAGGGCGCGCAGCATGCGGTCGCCGTGAGCGACCCGAGCGGGATCGACGGGCTGAGCTACGTCGTAGACACCGAGCCCGCCAGTGAGCCGCCCACGTCCTCGACGACCGCACTCCCCGAGATTACGCTGCCGCTGACCGCGGGTCCGGAGGCGTGGCTGCACATCAAGGCCGTCGATGGGGCCGGAAACTGGGGCGCGACAACCCACGAGCGTCTGTTGTCCGATATCCAACCGCCCTCCGCCGCGGCCGTCTCTCCCGCCGACGGCGCCGCGACGGCCGTCTCCGACATCGTCCTGAGCCTGGCGGATGTGGGCCTGGGGGGCGTCGACCCTCGCAGCGTCCAGCTCGATGTGGCGGGGGCCGCCTACACCGTCGACAACACCGGGCTGGTGTACAACAGCGCCAGCGGGCAACTGGTGTGGAACTGCGAGCAGACGTCCGGCGCCCCGGTGGTCTTCGCGAACGGGCAGTCCGTGCCCGTGAAGCTACTGGCCGCCGCCGACTACGCGGGAAACCAGGCCACCACGCTGCCTGCCTGGTCCTGGACCATGAACTACTCGCAGGACACGACAGCCCCAGTCATTGCCGGCCTCACCTCGAGCACCCATTCCACAATGCTGGCCGAGCGCTTCGAGAGCAGCGTCAGCCCGATCCAGCCCTACGGCAGCCAGTCCTCGGCCCAGGTAGCCCGCGAGGAGACGTCCCCCGACGGCACGGGGCACAGCGTAAAGGTCGCGAACACCGCGGCCGGGGGCAACCTCGCCTTCTACCTGGTTCCGAGCACCATCGCAACCGCGTCGTACCCTTACCTGTCCTTTGACTACCGGATCCCAGCCGGCGTCACGCTGGACATGCTGGTCTACTTCTACAACGAGGTGCTGGTGCTGCAGCTCAACGGCAACGCCGGGGGCTACACGGCGACGGTGCCCGGGATCGTGGCCGACGGGCAGTGGCATCACTGCACGTACAACCTCTACGAGCCGATCGCCGCGCGCGCCGCGCAGCGCGGCCTTGGGGCCTACTACACCGTCAGCTACGTGGCCCTGGTGCACCGCGACAGCGAGGCTCTGCCCGAGAGCGTGGCGGTCAGCATCGACAACGTGGTCGTCAGCGCCGCCGGGCCGAACGCCGCGACGCTCAACTGGTCCGCCACCGACACGACGGGCGTCGCGGGCTACAGCTACCTGATCGACCAGTCCCCCAACACCGAACCGCCGCCGACGCCCCAGGACGCCGCCGTCCAGGCGCAGTTCGCCGACCGCCCCTCCGGACTCAACTGGTTCCACGTCCGCGCGCTCGATGGCGCCGGCAACTGGGGACCCACCAGCCACTGGGCCGTGCAGGTGCAGTAACCCGGAGGCCGGGCCCCCTTACCACGACAGCCCGGATTGTGCTACAATGCTGTCGATTCCAGGGAAGGCGGAGTCGGGGGATGTTCGACAGGATCACAATCGAACCGGACAAGATGGGCGGCAAGCCCTGCGTCCGAGGGATGCGGGTACCGGTCTCTTTGGTCCTGAACCTGGTCGCCAACGGGATGACGGACGACGAGATCGTCGAGGCGTACCCGTACCTGGAGCCCGAGGACATCCGCGAGTGTCTCCTGTACGCGGCCGCTCTGGTGAGGGACGACTCCTACCACCTCGTGCAGTCGGCCGACTGAACCGTGCGCTTCCTCGCCGACATGGGGATCTCCCCACGAACGGTCTCCCACCTACGAACGCAGGGACACGATGTCGTGCACTTGGCAGACGAAGGTCTGCACCGCTTGCCGGACCCGTGGATCGTGGCGAAGGCACGGCAAGAGGACCGCGTCATTCTGACGGTTGACCTGGACTTCGCTGACCTGCTGGCCTTGGCCGGCGAGAGACGCCCGAGCGCGATCATCTTCCGTCTGGCCCGCGCCGTGCCGGCGGCAGTCAACGCCGCCCTCGACAACTGCCTCCCTCGCTTCGGGGACGAGCTGTCGCGGGGCGCCGTCCTGTCAGTGACCGAGATGGCTGTTCGCGTTCGGCCGCTGCCGATAGAGCGAGTCAAGGGCTGACTCGGTGCGTTCACTGCCGCCGGCGGCGCCCCGTGGCCGCGAGGTGCGCGCGTTCTGAGGGCCAGAGCCTACGGCCACGGTGTGCCCTTGGCGGGGATCCCCGCCGCGGCGGCCTTCATCTCCTCACTCTGCCATGCCCGCCCATAGAAGCCTCCCGTCTTCGCCTGCTCGGGGACGAGGCGCTCGTCGATGAACGCGCCGCCGTCCGGGATGGCCATCTCCACCAGGTGCGCACCCGGCGCCAGGCCCAGCCCGTGTTGCTCCTCGGGGTGGGGCTGGATGTTCCCGTCCTGCCCCACGGTGAAGCGCCAAGTCCGCACCTTCTGCCCGTTCACGATGTAGGTGCACTCCCACTGACCCGGGTGGTCGCTCAGCGAGGGCTTCGTGGTGTCCCGCAGAATGTCCCCCTGAGGGCCGAAGGTGAAGGGCAGGATCAGCGAGTACTGGCGGAAGCCGATAGGTTCCTTCTCGTTCGGCCCGGTGCTCTGGACCACCTCATACTGTCGCCACGACGACACCTCGCCGTGCACCGCGTCCTTCTGCGTGTACTGCTGGTAGGGCGACAGGTCCAGCGGCTTCCCGTCCACGGTGGTGCGAACGTAACCGAGCGGCACGCTTCGACCCTCCTCGGTCGGGCACACGCCGAAGACCAGTTCCACCACGTTCTCCGAGTACGTATCCCCGCCGTCGCCCGCGGTGTAGGGCTGGATCAGCTCCGCCCGCTGGTAGATCCACGCCACGGCGGCCTCACCGTTGCGGTTCACGTAGTACTGAGGCGAGTCCGGTTCGTTCTGGCTGCCCCGCACGCGCGTCACCTTGCGAACATCCACGGTATGGACCCGGGCGAGGTGCTCCGAGAGATCGTCCCCCTGCACGTAGTAGACCTCCACCTGAACCGGCCCCTCGGCCTTGACGATCTGCTTGCGGTCCACGATGTTGTTGTTCCAGAGGCAGTCCGACTTCCCGGCCCAGGCGGGCGGGTTGTACCGATAGATCGAGCCGTCCTGGTAGACCGTGGCGAGGGTCTGCCCGCCCTGCTTGACCAACAGCCTGAACGCGCTGTGGTCGGGCGTCCGGCCTAGGATCCGCAACTGACTGGTGAGAATCCAGCCCTTGGCGTACGGCTTCCCGTCCTGGACATCCGTGATCGTCTCGACCGCGAACCAGGCGTAGGCATCGTCGTAGGTGAGGCCTTGGGGCAGCTCGGCTCTCGCTGGGCCGCCCAGGGCCAGGGCCGCCATGGCCAGCCACAGCAGCGTGCGTGCCGACATCGTGGTGTCCTCCCTTCGGATCGGTCGGGATACCGCAGATCGGCAAGCCGCCGATCTGAACAGGAACCCCTTCCCGGCGACCGAGGTTCCGCCCGGCAGGTCAGCAGAGGCCCGGGCGGGAACCAGCCGCACAGCCGTCCCTCAGCTCCCTCGCGAGGTCTGCCATGAGCCCCGCCCCGAAGATCACCTCCCCGCGTCATGGGGATGTCCTGAACCGTCATGATGGACTAACCGCGGGCGAAGGCCTCGTCATCGGGGTCTTCGGTGAGGCCCCGGCCGGCGCGCTGGTCACGGTGAACGGTCAACCGGCCGATCGGGAGGGAACACTCTTCCGGGCGCGCGTACCGATCGCGGACGTGAGGAGCGAGCTGGTGGCCCGGCTGGGCGACGGCAGCGCGGAGGACCGCGTGACGGTGCTGTGGGACCGCACCGACCGGAAGCGGTATCGCTTCTCGCTAGACGACAACGTGCGGTTCCTGAGCGACATCGCACAGGAGCCGGACTCCTTCCCCTCGCTGTTCGACCACTGGTACCTGGGCTTCTGGAAGCGGATGCACGAGAAGTACGGCACCAAGGTGCACTGCAACATCTACTACCAGGAGTGCTGGGGCGTGCTGCCCGAGGGAGTCGAGCCCTCGTTCAACCTCAGCATGATGCCCGACACCTACAAGGACGAGTGGCAGGCCAACGCCGACTGGTTCCGGCTGAGCTTCCACGCCCGCGAGGACAAGCCCGACCGCATCTACCAGGCCGCCACCTACGGGACAATGGCCCACGACTTCGAGCAGGTGATGAGGGAGATCCACCGGTTCGCGGGGGAGGGGGCCACCAGCAACTTCACGACCGTGCACTGGGCCGAAGCGCCGCGGGAGGCCTGCCGGGCCTTGCGCGATCGGGGGATCGAAGGGCTGCTCGGGCTCTTCGTGACCAGCGCCCCGGACTCGACGTTCACGCGCTACTACCTGCCCGCCGAGCTGGGTCAGCACATCGCACAGCGGGAGGCCTGGAAGGACTTCGAGGAAGACCTGCTCTTCATCTCCTGCGACGCCGTGGTCAACGGCCTCGCCCTGGACAAGATCAACGCCCACCTGGACGAGGTCGAGGCCAACCCGCACACCGCCGAGCTGCTCGAGCTCCTCATCCACGAGCAGTACTTCCGCCGCGAGTTGAAGCACCACCAGCCCGATGTGTTCGACAAGGTGGAGACGGCCATCCGCTGGGCCGCCGACCGGGGCTACGAGCCGACCTTCTGGCAAGAGGGGCTGGTGAACGCGCTGAAGTAGAGACCGAGCACGCTCGGCCCCGCAGCCCCCTTACTGCACCACCGCCGCGCCCGGCCGTCGCTCCAGCAGATCGCTGCCGGCGATCTCGACCGACTGCTCGCCGTTGTGCCACAGCAGCTGCCCCTCCTGCGACACCCGCAGCGCCCAGACGTCCTCGTCACCCTCGAACTCCCCCTCCGGCCCGACGGCCGTCAGAACGACGATCGCGCCGCCTTCGCCATCGGCCAACGCCACCGGAGTTCGCTCCAGCCACTTCGCCCCCGAGAGCATGGTGGACTGCTCTCCGCCGTTCCAGAGCAGTTGCCCCTCGCGGGAGAGCCGTTGGCCGACCACGTCGATATCGCCCGCGTTCTCCCCGTTCCGGAACTCGTGCTCGAGCACCGCGATGGCGCTCCCGTCCGACAGCGGGACGAGCTGCGGCGCGCGCTCAAGACCCCCGGCGGCGCTCACCGCCGCGGACTGCTCCCCGTCGTGCCACAGCAGTCGGCCGTTCGAGTCCACCCGCTGCGCCATGATGTCGATGTCTCCCGCGAACTCGCCCTCCAGTGGCTCGTACTCGAAGAGCACCATCATGCCCCCGGCGCCGTCGCCGATCGCTTGCGGATGCCGTTCGATCCCCTTCCCGCTCGCCAGCAGGGAGGGCTGCTCGCCTCCGTTCCAGACCACAACGCCGTCGCCGGTGATGCGCTGACCCATTACGTCCACATCGCCTTTGAACTCGCCCTCGAGGAACTCGAGCTCGAAGGCGACCAGCGCGCCGCCCGCCCCGTCGGCGACGGCGGTAACCGCGCGCTCGTTGCTGGGTGAGGCGGACACGTCCACGGCCTGTTCGCCGTTGTTCCAGGCCGCCCGGCCCTCGGCCGTCACTCGTTGGGCCATCACGTCCGTCGTCCCGTCGGGGCCCTCCCACTCGAACAGGACCAGCACGCCGCCGGCCCCATCGGGCACCAGGACGGGATTTCGCTCGCGGCCGGGCGATACACCGACCAGGGCGGGCGCATCGTCGGTCGCCCAGCGCGACTCGCCCTCGGCGCTCATCCGTTGCGCCAGAACATCGACGTCGCCATCCTCGCCCTGCCACTCATACGCGACGATGAAGCCGCCGGCCCCGTCGCCCAAGGCCACCGGATGCGACTCGCGACCTGTGGAGGTTGCCACGCCGACCGGCTGCTCCCCGTCGTTCCAGAGGAGGGTCCCATCGGCTCCGATGTGCTGGGCGACCAGGTCCATGTCCCCTTTGTGCTCGCCCTCGGTGAACGTCAGCTCGTAGATGACGAACGCGCCGCCTTCCCCGTCCGCCACCACGACCGGCGAGGTCTCCGCATGGGCGCTAGAGGCCAAGACGGTCGGCGTCTCCGCCTCCCAACCCAGCGTCCCGTCCGCCTTCAGCAGCCGGGCGAGAATGTCGATGTCTCCCCCCTCAGCCTCCGGCGGCACGACCTCATAGGCCACGATCACATCCGCCCGGACGAGAGCCGGCATGAGGCTGCCGCCGAGGACGAGGCAGCCCAAGAGCCAAAGCCTGTGTGTGTACAAGGGAGAGCTCCTACGCAAGGAATGGCTGGTCGTGTCCGGCCGCCTGCATCGCCGCCCCGGCCACTTCGCGGCACGTCGTGCCGGCCCCTTCGGTCGCGCGACGGCCGACCATCGCCGCTGAGGCGCGGGAGGCGCTCGGGAAGCTGGAGTAGCCCCCGCTACCTCGCCTCCGTCCAGAGGGGCCGGCCCGGGAAGGACGGGAGGTAGTGGCGCCAATCGGCTCCGCACGCCCACAGGACGGTCGGGGCGACGTCCCATTGTGCTCCGTCGCGCAGGGGCGCCCAGTTGGTGGCCAGCCAGGCGTCCGGGGACCGCTTGTGGTGCAGGCCGCCCTCAGCGAAGCCGTGGTCGGTGGCGACGAAGACCGCCGTCGTCGCGCCCACGCCCCGCTCGTCCAGGGCGTCCCGGATTCGCCCGAGCCACTGGTCTATCGCGATCAGGGCGGCGTCGTACTCCGGCGAGTTCTCTCCGGACTGATGGCCTACGCTGTCGGGCTCCCTGAAGTGCACGAACGCAAAGAAGCCGATCCCCGGGGCGGTGTGCCTCTCAACCAGCGACACGGCCAGCGGCCCGGTCACCGTGGCGCCCCGGCTCACGTCCCCGTCCCAGAAGTCCACATGGGCCCTGGTGTCCGACCAGACCTCCCCCGGTCCGGCCCGCATCCGGTCGACCTTGCTGCTGAGCCAGATGGTGGCGAAGCCCTCCGCCGCGAAGTGCGTTTCGAGGCGCGCGAAGAGCGTTAGATCGTGGGGGATGATCCGGAAATCGT